>CAYQNE010000074.1:0-3674 GCA_964418875.1 uncultured Gammaproteobacteria bacterium
CCGAAGCCTTCATAGAGGGAGGGATAGACCAGGGCTGTGGCGGCGGCGTGGAGAGGCAAGAGGTCGATTTGAGGGACAAAACCGAGAATTTTGATGTCAGGATGTTGGTGATGGTTGATGTCTTGGCCCCAACCGTATTTGCCGGTGATGGCCAGTTGGATTTTGGATTGGGGGTGTTTTTTCTTGAGCATGAGAAAAGCACTGATGAGACGGTTGAGATTTTTTCGAGGTTCATGAGTGCCTTGAGTTAAGAGATATTTGCCTAATTTGTATTTATCTTTTATGTCTTTTTTGATTTTGGCTTGTTGTGGAGGAGATAGCTTGGTGAATTTTTTATATTTGGCGGGGGCGGCTTCATGAATGACGGTGGTTTTTTGGGGATTGATTTGGGGGAACAGTTGAAGTAAATCCTTTTGAGTGTTTTGAGAAACACAGATAATGTGGGAGCAGTGGTGGGCAGCCAGAGCCAGTTTTTTTTTGTGAGTCTTAATTGTTTTCGGATGTTGCCATTGAGGAAAGAGTAAGGGGACAAGGTCGTGGACGGTGGTGATCAGTTTGGCTTTGGCGGAAGCTGGTTGGGTCCAGTCGGAGGTGTGAAAAACATGACATTGACCGATAAAAAGTTCGATGGGTAAGCGAAGGCGGTTGAAAAGAATTTCGAAGATGTTGAGAGGAATGTAATAGCGATAGATTTTGACTGAGGATTTTTGGGCCAGTTTTTTTATTTCTGGTGGCAGGGGTTGGCGAAGAGAGGCGAAGAATAATTTGTAGGTGTTTTTTTTGTCGATTTTAATCAGGTTTTTGACCAGGTTGAGGGTATAGTCGGAAACGCCGGTGCCGTATTGGGTGGAGGAGATGTCGATGCCGATGATCATTGGTTGATTTTATCAGTTTTTTTGAGGGTAATAAGTTTGAGGTTGTCTTGGCAGATTAGTTGATTGATGATGGTAGATGGGCCAAAAAGATCAAGTTCATAATATTGGGTGATGTTGTGCTGATAATCACCGCCGTCGATAATGACAGCCATAAGATCGGTTTGATTTGAACCTGTTTCAATGTCCAGAACTTGGCAGCCAGAGAGTTTTAAAATGTAACGGTGTTCGGGGCCATTGTGAAAGGGGTGAAAATTGGACTGGGTTGAGACATAAATTGCTTTATTTTGATTTTGACAATATTCCTGGTAACAAGAGGACATTTGTTGATAGGTTCTGCTGGCATTTTTGGTATAGTTTTGGAGTTTGTGGGGATGGAGGTAAAGGAGAGTGATGGGTATGAGAAGAAAGAGGGATATTTTTTGAGGAAGAAGGGAGATATTTAAAATTACAAGGGCAATGTAGGCAAAAACATAGTGAGAGAGAATGGAAATAGGAGTGACGAGTCCGATGAAAATGCTTAGGAGTGAAATTAGAGCAATGTTTTTTAGAGGTTTTGTTTTGGCCTTGAGACCTAGATAAATTATTAGAAGCATGAAGATGAATAGGATTAGTTTTGCTTGGTTAGTGTTAAAAGTGAAGTCGGCCAGATTAGCGATTTTTTGAGAAAGGGCAATTCCTTTTTGTGGAACGATGCCTTGTTTTAAAATTGATTTGACTAAAATAAAATGGTGTCGTAATTCAAAGGCGAGGGTGGGACTGTTGGCCAGGAGATGGCTAACAATGAAGGTAAAAATGAGCTTAGTTTTGTTTTTGAGTTTAAAGAAGGCAAAAAGATTGATAGCTATAAGAAAAGGGATAAGGGAAAAACTGAGAGAGTTGGCGACCGCAAGGGAGAGGGAGAACAGCCAATAGAGGTGATTTTTGGGTTGACGGAGTAAAAGTAAGAGGCTGTATAGGGAGATAAAAATGAAAGGAGTGACGAAGGAGGGATTCCAGACAAAGCGGGATTGAAGAATGTGTTGAGGGTGGATGCTGATGAGAAAAAAGACTGTTAAGAGAGAAATTTGAAGTCGATGATGTTTTTTTAGGAGGAACAGACCCGCGACAAAGCAGATGATATAAAGAGTGGCGTTGGTGTAGAGATGAGACAGTGGTGATTGGTTTGACAAAAGATAAAAAGGGAATATGAGATAGTAGTAAAGAGCGCTTTGGTTGAAGGGCAGAACACTGGTTTGAGGTCCCAAAAGAGGTGGTATTTTACTTTGTTGCCATTTTAGTAATACTAAAGAGTCTCGGCCCATATCGTTGAAAAAGAAAAGAGAGTTTTGAATGTTGTAGAAACGGAGAAATAGAAACAAACTAATTTCTAAAACAGCAATGAGAATAATTAGTTTTCTGGACATCTTTTTTTGATCATGGCTGGGAGATAAAAAAGAGTTTGGCCATAGACAGAAATAAGGGTGGGGAGCCAAAAGAGAAAAGGGGTATTTTTGAGGAGGCCGGAAAGATTGCGAAGGCGTTGTTCGATAATGCCGGGGAGATTTCGGAAGATTTGTTTTAGGGAATAATTTTTGATAATAATATAAATCCAATTTTTGGCGTCGTGACGGTGGCGGAAGTTGCCCATTTTTTTACTGGTGGCTCCGCCGAGGTGATAGGAAATGGCGAAGGGAATCCATAGAGTTTTATAACCCAGATGGTGAAGACGAAGAGCCAGATCAACATCTTCTTCGTAGGCAAAAAAGATAGGATCAAACATTCCGATTTTTTGGATAATATCCTTTTTGTAAACGATTAAAGAAGCGTTGGCTCCCCAGATAATTTGAGGTGATTGTTTTTTTAAGTTGGGATTAAAATTTTGACCATTTTTGAGATTTTGACATTTACCAGAATAGTTGAAGTCGAGACCGGTGGATTCGATTTTGTTTCCAGTTTTGTTTAAAACGGTGCCAAAAAAAGTAATAATTTTGGGGTCTTTGTTGGCCTGGATTTGGTGTGAGATTAATTTGAACCAGTTATTGGCCAAGCGAAGGTCATTGTTGCAAGGAACGACCCAGCGATGTTTGGCTGCGAGGATACCCTGGTTGATGGCTTTGGCAAAGCCATAATTTTTAGGATTTTTGATGATTTTGATTTGGGGATAGATTTTTCGGGCCAAGGAGATACTGTTATCGGTGGAGGCGTTATCGACTAAGATGATTTCGAATTTGGACGAGGGTCGGCCAGAGGCCGATGAAGATTTTTTGGAAACGGCGGTTAACAGAGAATGAAGGCAATTCGGTAGTAATTTGGCGCCATTTAAATTGGGGATGATGATGGAAAAATCAGTTGATTTCATCGGGTAGATTGATTATATCGCCAACGGATAGATTAATAATGTTTTGATTTAATTCGATAATGTATCGGGCGGGGGTGGAGTTTTCAAGTAAGCTTGGGTTTTCCGGTTGGCCTTGTTTGATGTCAACTATTTTCCCTTTTTTATCGAGCCAGATAATATCGAGGGGAAAATGGGTGTTTTTCATCCAGAAGGGATAAACTCCTTCTTTTTGGTAGACAAAAATCATGCCACAAGTAGGACAAAGTGATTGTCTTTTCGACAGTCCCCTACTGCGACTAAGGGGATTATTGGCAACTTCCAGGGCGAAAGTTCGGTCTTCGATTTTAATGTTGACTGTTTGTAGGGAGTTTTTCTTGTTAAAGAAGAAAAGTACACCTAGACCTAGAATAATTATTAAAGCGATAACTTTTGGCATATATGTTGTCCTATTCTATCCCAGGTGTGGTTTTTTTTGACGAAGT
>CAYQNE010000075.1:0-3627 GCA_964418875.1 uncultured Gammaproteobacteria bacterium
TCACCACTCCTTCCATCTATTACCCTGTCACCAAATTTATCGAAAAACCCCCCCAACAAGATCTGCCCCGACTGATCAAACAGGGTTATTATTGGAACCTGGGAATCTATACTTTTACCCCCACTTGTCTCCTTCAGGAATTTAATCAATATCAACCGAAATATTTTAATCTTTACTCCCAACTTCAATCGGGACTCAATAAGCCCCACCTTGTCAGCCGACTTTATAAATCGTCTCCAAAACTACCCATAGACATCGCCATTTCACAACTCTCTCGTCACCTAACCATGATACCGATAAAATTCAACTGGAGCGATGTTGGTGAATGGAAAACCATTTATCTCCAATCTAAAAAAGACCAAAACGGCTTTGCCACATCTAATAAACACACCCTCCACAATCAATTTGAGTCCCAAAACTGTCTTGTATCCGGCCAAAAAGACAAACTCATTGGCCTTGTCGGAGTTAAAGATCTGGCCATTATCGATACCCCCGATGCCCTGCTGGTTTGTAAACTCCAAAAGAGCTTCAATGTTCGTAATCTTATTGGCCAAATAGTCAACAACAAAAAACACAAACCCTTCTTTGTGGCCAAAAATGATAAATAAAAAGTCCAAGTTATTTTTAAAACCAAGAATCTTCATTTTCAATGTCTTCAAAAGAACCATTGACATAGTCGGCTCTCTCCTTATTCTGGCCCTGTTTTCACCCATTTTGCTCATCACCGCCATACTGGTTAAAGGCTCATCACCCGGCCCCATAATTTTTTGGCAAAAAAGAGTCGGCAAAAACAGTCTACCCTTCTCCATGCCCAAATTCCGTTCCATGTACATTGGCAACAACGACAAAAGACTGGAAAAAGAACATCCCGAACTATGGAAAAAATACAAAGACGCTGGCTGGAAACTGCCCATGAAAGAGGATCCTCGCATCACCCCCATTGGCAAAATCATCCGATCTCTAACCATCGACGAATTTCCTCAGTTATTATCTGTTCTTAAGGGTGATATGAGCTTGGTTGGCCCCCGAGCTTATCGCGAAGAAGAGCTCCGTGAATATGAGGCCAAATATCCCAAAACTAAAAACCATATCGACGACATCCGATCCGTCAAGCCCGGTGTCACCGGTCTGTGGCAAACCTCAGGCCGAAACGAACTGACCTTTGAACAAAGAGCCCGTCTCGACTCTCACTACATTCAAAACCGATCTGTCCGTCAGGAAATAATCATTCTATTCAAAACCCCCCTGGCCATGCTATCACGCTGGTAAACCCTCTTTATTTAATATACACTTTTAACCATGAAGTCTACCAAAAAGTTAACCATCAAAAATTTATCTCCCCAACAAAACAAAATTCGCTTCAAGATTCCGGCCAAAACCAAAAAAATCCTTCTAAACAGCCTTTCCGTCTTTCTTATCCTCACCACCCTCATTCTGACATTGTCCTTCTTTTTTGTTTATATTCCCGGAAAAAAATTATATGCCCACATCAATCTGGCCAAAACTGAAGCTAACTATCTAAAACAAGCTCTTCAAGAAAAAGACCTGAATCTAATTAAACAAAGTCTTGATAATCTCAAAAACCACCAAAAAAACATAGAGACTGGTTACCAAAAACTGGCTCTGCTCAAATCACTTCCTTATGTCAAAAACTATTACCATGACGGCCAACTTCTGATCGATATCACCAAAAATGGGCTGGAAACCGGAGACATTGTTGTCACCGCCATCGAACCTTACCAGGACTTCCTCGGTCTCAAGGGTTCGGCCACCGATTCGGCCAAAACCACCGAGGACCGAATTAATTTTCTCACCGAGTCTGTCGAAGGACTTCTTCCTCATTTTGACACTATTGAAGAAAAAATAGCCAAAATTGATCAATCTTTGACCCAAATAGACGCCGGTCGCTACCCCGCAGATTTTCGTGGCCTGGCTATTCAGTCCACCATCCTCCAAGCCAAAGAAATGGTCAGCCAAATTCATCAACTGGTAAAAGACGGTAAACCCCTCCTCAGCCAAACCGCCTGGTTGTTGGGCAAAGACAGTCCTCGTAAATATTTCCTCCTTTTTCAAAACGACGCCGAGCTTCGACCCACCGGCGGCTTTTGGACCGCCTATGGAATCCTCCAAGTTGATAACGGCAAGATCACTCCCTTGGTTTCTGAGGACATTTATACTCTGGATGCCCGTTTTCGCAGCACCATCCCCGCCCCTCGTCCCATCAAGGAATATCACATCAACGTCCCTTATTGGAATCTACGCGATATGAACACCTCCCCCGATTTCCCCACCAGCGTTGCCACCTTCATGTCTCACTACAAAACAATAGTCAAAAACGCCGATGAAATTGACGCTGTTGTTGCCATTGATACCAAAGTCCTGGTTGATCTGGTCACAGTTCTTGGTCGTATCGGCGTCCCCGGATTCGGTAATTTCTCCTCCGAACCGGATAAAAGATGCGATGGTTGTCCTCAAATCATCTATCAACTTGAATGGATCGCCGGTCGTCCTCGCAACTACATCGAAACCAACCGCAAAGGATTTTTAGCCCCTCTAATGCATTCCATTCTTAGTAACGCCATGGGCTCGGAAAAAGAAAAACTTACCCCCCTTATTCAAGGACTTTTGCAAAATGTTTATCAAAAACACCTGCTTTTTTACTTCACCGATGCTGACATCCAAAAAGCCGCCGTAGCCGCCAACATCGCCGGCAGTATCAAAACCACCGACTCCAATACCGACTACTTTCACTTAAACGATGCCAACATGTCCAGCGCCAAAACCAATCTTTTTCTCAAACAAAAAATCAAACATCAAATTATCAGTAAAGACGGACAAGTCGAACACAAAGTTGTCGTCACCTATACTAACCCCAGTAAGGCCAGTAACTGTAACCTGGAAAAAGGCGATCTCTGTCTTAACGCCCCCAAATATAGAAACTGGTTCCGTTTCTACCTTCCTTTGGGATCAGAATTAATCAAAATGACCGGTTCCGAAATAGAACCGGTCCAATATGAAGAATTGGGCAAACAAGTCTTTGAGGGCTTCTATGGTGACAAATATCCCCTCTACGCCGAATCCAGCACTAAAACCTCAATTCAATACACCAGCAGTATCAACCCCGGCTCTGACTATACTCTTCTTTTACAAAAACAACCCGGCACCAAAGTCATTCCTTATCAACTGATCGTCAACGGCCAAGAACACAGCACCTTTGATTGGGCCACTGATAAAACCATCAAACTGGCGCTTTAATGTCTCGATACACCACTGTCACCGCCATCATCATCAACAAAAAGAAAACCAAAGAACAGGATATCTTTGTCACCTTGCTCACCTCTCATCGAGGTAAAATCACCGCTCTGGCCAAAGGTTCTCAAAGTATCAAGAGTAGTCGTTTGTCCGCTCTCCAATTAGGCAACATCAGCAAACTCCATCTCTATCAAAAAAATGACTTCTCTTGGGTATCTCAAGCCACCACCATTACCCCTTTCCTCAAGCAAAGAAAGAATCTGGCTCAGCTCAGCCTCCTCTTTTATTTTCTAGAAGTTATCAATAATGTTACCGTCGAAAACCAGCATACTGACAATTTTTTTACCATTTGCCAAAACATGTTAACAGCCATTG
>CAYQNE010000076.1:0-3591 GCA_964418875.1 uncultured Gammaproteobacteria bacterium
CTTTCCTTTTCTTGGTTTTACTAAATATGATCATTTCTATGGTCAGGGAAAAGGGAGGTTTTTGGGCACCGGGAATACTGAGCGGAACAGATGGAATAATCGGCGGCGTCCTTGGTTTTGCCGGCATCCTTCTCATCGCCAAACTTCCTGAACTAATTCCTCAGGCCATTTACCAAATCAAACCATCCCCATTCGGTACCGCCATCGGAGAAAGTGCCAAACCTTTCGGTTCTCTCGCTGGTTTTGGAGCTAAAAACATAGCGGCACCTTATATTGGCCAGAAACTCAAAGATAAGGAAATAGACTCGACCAGCGATTCACAAGCGGCAAAAGTACTTAGCAGTTTCTACGAGGCTTGGATAAATAAAAAAAGGTAAAAACGGGAAGGGGAGAAATCCGACCAGCAAATCACAAGAAAAAAATACTTACCGGTATCTACAAGTATGACATCAGACAAAAATGGTGGTAAGGCAAAACAAACGACAACCAACCATCTGCGTCTTTTCCCCACTCTCAGTCTATTAATCCACTCCGTCAGGGCCTATTAAATCCGCTCGCAAACACCTGAGACTTTCGCAACTGAACAATTTCTTTATCTGAAAATAGCTCACTTTCCTCAATCGTTACCCCTCTCCTCTCTTCAGTCCCCTTTTTAATAATGGCCTCTTCTTCTTCTTTCTTTTTCTTAAGCTCCTTCAAATACACCTTTGAATATTTACCATCAACTTGCTTCTCCTTGACCCTACGATTCGTCAAAAAACCAGACATTCGACCCCACGCAACCAAAGTGGAAACATTTGACATTTTCTCAAGTATATCCATTCCTCCAATCATTGTCCTTTTATCAACCATCGGAGCATCCTCAATCTCACCATGTTTCGGTGGAGGACGAACCATCGTCAAATAAGCCATGGTCAAAAGATTGCACTTGTCCAGCCTAACCAATCTTTCGACCAAACTGGCACTATTCTCACCCAACTCACACGACCAAGCAATCCCTTGTGAAACTTGTAGTGGCTTATTCAACTTACCCAAACCCGCCGGAGAGCTTACTAACTTAACTAAATCTTCAGCATCACCAGTATAAGCTTTGTACCATTTCCACGCATAAAATAACATCAAATTATATGGCACATTAAAACAATCCTCCGGTATTCCTTGAAGACTCTCCGTCGTCCCTCCCAACACTGCCGTAAAATACTCATCCACTACTGTTCCTTTCGCATCTAATACCCCAAAAGGTATCTGATCTAATCGCAAACCCTTCTGTCCGCCATACCCTTGCCACATTTGCCACATGGATAAAGCTCTTTTCTTCTTCCCTTTCTCACCTTCAATCCACTCCCTCTTGGCCGCCATCACCATCGGAGCCGCCTGAATCAAATTATGAACCGCACCTTGTATCGACTTTACCGGACCAACATCATAAGGGTAGTCCATCTTGTAAGATTGACTGTAAAGTCTCACGAGAAAATATGCCATTTTGGCTGCATCTACATGCACCGCCTCCATCTCGGCATCACTCAAAGCACCACTACTTTTTTTATCAAACGAACAAAACTGCATGTCCAAATCCAGCTGACGAAACACAAGCAACCCTCTTCTCGAAGCCACCATGGCATCTCTAAAAGCCGTTGAATACTCATTTTGCATCGCCTCTTCCCTATAGCCAAACATCCTCCCCACTTTAGCTGCAATTTCCGCTGAAAGCTCATTTAGTTTTTCCTGAAATTGGGGCAAAGCGAACAGCGGCACCTCACCATTCCCATATCTTTTATCAGTAGCTGCTTCTACCCACATTCGCATTGCCTGATCTGTCATTACCCCCATTCTTCGACTTTCTATCTCTTCTGCCACTTGGTCATCATCCTTTCCTTGTTCTCTAAAATAACGTGGCATAACATTACTCTTGATTGCCATCAATCTTTCCCCCACAGCACCAATCTCCTCTTCTGGCAAAGAGGTTCCTATCGCCCCAAACACTCGTCTGTATTGGCTCGCCCTAACCACTGTTCTCGTCCAAGTGTTATCTACCAACATCCCGGCATATCTATCAACATCACCAGCCCGACTCCCTTGATAATCAAAAGCTCTTACAATCGCCCCCACAGCCCGCATCTCTTCCGACACTCTTTTCGTTGCTTCCAAAAACTCAACATGAGAAACTCCACCCTCAACATCTTCAGGAAACTCTCTCTCGTAAGATGGGGCCGACGACACCCGAAAACCAGCCAACCAATCTTGAGCTCTACCCAAAGACATCTCCCAATTTCTCAAATCATCATCAGTATTTGCCAAAACCGCCTCCACATATAAATCACCATACTGCCTAAGAACTCTCACCACATTATCATCACCTCCAGCTAAACTCTTCTTCTCTCTCATTTCTGTATCAAGCATGGGAGGCAAAAAACGCTCTTGCTGCCCCCTTCTCCCATTTTCACCATCAAGCCCTCTCTCCATCCGATAATCTCGCCCACCTTGTTCTTGCTCGTTCATACTCAAAATTATACCATCCATCTATCAAATGTCTTATAATTACCCTATGTCTTCTATCTCCGCCATCGAGCTCCACGTCCGCACTTACCGCTCTGCTCTTAAATCCAACCAAGAAGTTGCCATAAATTCCCTCAAAAATACTTATGTCAAAATGAAACCTCTCCTCGGTTCCCTCGACGCTCTAGCTTACACTCTATCCCGACTGCCTCCTCAAATCGACCAAACCAAGACCGTCATTGTCGGTCAACGCCCTGAAGTCTTCGCCAAAACCGGCTTTACTAATGTTCGCTCCTGGCCCCAAGTTAATGGTTATGCTCGCCGCCGTACCACCCATTTTGACAAAAAAACCCGCACTTTAGCCATTTTCACCGCTTCTATTTCTGATATTGATGATATTGTCAATCTTCTTCTGGCTTACCAAATTGAAACCAATAAAATCCACTCTCTTGCCTCTTTTTCCCCCTCTTCCCATCTTAAAACCGCTTTGGGCAAAAATTGGCAAAAACGTCTTTCTATTTTTCGTCGTCGCCCTACCAATCTCCGCCTTCGTCTTTTGACCGGCACTTGGAACGACTACGCCAAAACCACCCAAAAATGGTGGAAAAATATTGCCCGCACCACTGACCCCAAAATCCACATGTCCCGTCAAACCATCTATTTTGTCTCCTCCAACACCTACTCCATTACTGGCCTCATCAACAATCCAACCGCAGTCATTTCCATTCCCTCAGCTCACTATCTGGATATCAATACTCAAATCATCCCCGTCAAAAGTCTAGCCAAATCAAAAAAACTCGACCCTCATCTCAAAATTAAAAACAAAAAAAAATTAACCCAATCTGAAGCCCTGATTTTCAACATCGATTATCCTCTCGGTTTCGCCGCCTATCTCATCCTTACCGAAATATTCCAAAATGTCGCCAAAATTAAGGGTGTTTATATCATGGGCAAAGCCGCTGTTCTCAACGGTGAAATCGGTGATATTCAAATCCCCAAAGTCGTTTTTGACGAACATACTCAAAACACCTACCTTTTCCAAAACTGTTTTAACCAATCTTTCCCCTTCAAACATCCACACGGCTCCATCATCAC
>CAYQNE010000077.1:0-3569 GCA_964418875.1 uncultured Gammaproteobacteria bacterium
CGGACTGGATGAAATGAGAGAAAAGATAGAAGGGAAAATTCCGAAAGGGATAAGCGATACTCGTCTTTTTTGTGAAATGGTAACGAGAGCAAAAGGAAAAAGTTGGGAGGAAAAGTTGAAAAGGACACTGGAGGGAGTGACGGGAGCATATAGTTTAGTCATGGGAGCGGGTAATAAGATGTTTGCGGTCAGAGATAGATTCGGAATAAAACCGCTTTTGATTGGTCGAGTGGGTGAAGGCTGGATGGTAGCATCTGAGACGCATGCCTTTGATAAGGTGGGAGGAAGAGTGATAAGGGAGGTGGGAAGAGGAGAAATAATTAGAATTAATGAAAAAGGGGTAAGTACAATAAAGAGAGGAAAAAGAGAAATGAAGCATTTTTGTGATTTCGAGTGGGCATATTTTTCTAGACCGGATTCGTTGTTGCCGATTGATGATGAGGGTAAAAAATGGTTATCAATTGCCAGGTTTAGAGAAAACTGTGGAACAATGTTGGCACGAGAGAAACCGATTAGAAAGGCAACGTTTGTGGTGGGGGTGCCAGATTCGGGAATTGCTTTAGCTACAGGCTATGCCCAAGAATTGAGATTACCCTACCGTCAGGCAATTATCAGAGATCATTATGATTTAAATGGAGATCAGAGATTGTTTATGGGGGACGACAAGATTAAGAGCATTGGCAAAAAGGTGTTGGGGAAATTATCTTTGGTGCCGGATGATGAGATTTGGAAAGATGCGGTAGTGGTGGTAGGTGATGATTCGATTGTGAGAGGAAATGTGTCAGCAAAAATTACCGAGGCAATTTTTGCCAGAGGAGCTCGTGAAGTTCATTGGATGGTGGGGTTCCCACCGATAATGCATCCTTGTTATCTGGGAGTGAGCATGAGAACACATGGTGAGCTGGTGGCTTATATGTGTGGCGGGGATGTAAAAAAAATTGCTAAAAGAATTGGGGCGACGAGTGTTAATTATATAAGCCCAAAAGATTTTATTAATTGTCGAAAAGAAAAAGGGGAAGGTGAGGTGAAAAGAAATTCGAAGATGGTGTTTTTGAAAAATCAGGGTTGTGGTGGATGTGTTACAGGATGTTATCCTGTTAACAGATAATGATAAATAATATTTTATATGGATGCTTTAAATGAATGAAAAGTTGAAATTGGGAATATTAATTTCGGGAGGAGGGACAACAGCGGAGGCGGTGATAGGGGCTTGCCAGAGTGGCCGGCTGAATTTGGAACCGGTGGTGGTAATAGCCAGTAGCCCGGAGGCGGGCGGGATAGAAAAGGCAGAAAGACTGGAAGTTGCAACTGTGGTGGTAAAACCGAGAGATTATAGGACGGGGGAGGAGTTCGGAGAAAGACTTTTGTCAGTGCTGGAAGAATATGGAGTGGAGATGGTGTCTCAAAATGGATGGATGGTTAGAACTCCAATTAATGTAATTGAGCGTTTTCCGGAAAGGATTATTAACCAGCATCCGGGACCGCTGGATGGGGAGAGACCGGATTTTGGAGGCAGAGGGATGTATGGAGTAAGAGTAATTTGTGCAAGAGGGGCTTATGAAGCGGTAACAGGAGAGGAGCCAGCTTGGACAGAGGCAACAGTGCATCGGGTAACTGAAAACTACGATGAAGGTCCAATAATTAGGAAAGTGCGAGTGGAATTTTCGGGATTAGGGAGAAGGGTGACAATGGAAGAGTTAACCAGTGACTCTGAGGATTTGATAAGAGCGACAAAAGAAACACAAAGGCGATTGTTGCCAATAGAGCATGAAAATGTAATAGAGGCGTTGGCGATGATGATAAGAGGAGAGAATGGGCTAGAGAGAAGGGCGGTTCCATTGATTCCGGAGGCTAATTGGAAAATTTTAAAACAGGCAAAAGAATTGGCTATAGGTTTATATCCGAGGAGGTAAGTGGCAGACAAGATACTGATAATAGGAAGCGGGGGCAGAGAGCATGCTTTGGGATGGAAACTGAGCCAGTCGGCTGAGGTGGGAGAATTATTTTTTGCTCCGGGTAATGGCGGGACGGCGGGATTGGGAAAAAATTTGGAAATCGGAGTAGAAGAGATAGAGAAACTGGTAACTTTTGCCCGATTGGAGAAAATTGATTTGACAGTGGTGGGGCCGGAAGGGCCATTGGTAGCAGGAATTGTAGATAAATTTAACGAGGCGGGATTGATTGCTTTTGGACCGAACAGAATGGCAGCCAAGCTTGAAGGAAGTAAATCCTGGTCTAGTGACTTTATGAAAAAGTATAAAATCCCCTGTCCTGATTTTAGAGTGTTTGGTGGGGCGAAAGAGGCGATAGGATTTTTATCAGAATGTCCGTGGCCGGAGTTGGTGATTAAAGCTAGCGGTTTAGCAGGGGGAAAGGGAGTGTTGATCCCCCACTCTAAAAAGGAAGCGGAGGGGGCAATTAAAACTATTATGGTGGAGAAAAAGTTTGGGGAGGCGGGAAACGAAATTGTAATACAAGAAAAAGTAGAAGGACAAGAGGTGTCGATGTTGGCATTTACTGACGGAAATACAATACTACCAATGCTTTCCTGCCAAGACCATAAACTGGCTTATGATGGCGATAAGGGATTGAATACGGGAGGAATGGGATCATATACGCCGACAAAATGGGTGGACGAGGAGACGAAAGAAGAGATAATGAAAAAAATTCTTGAGCCAACTGTTAGTGGAATTAAAGACGAGGGGAGTATATATGTGGGGGTATTATATGCCGGCTTGATGTTAACTAAAAAAGGACCGGTGGTGTTGGAATATAACGTGCGGTTTGGCGACCCGGAGACACAGCCTTTGATGGTAATGCTTAAATCTGATCTGTATCAAATTATGAAGGCTTGTGTGGCGGGACGGTTGAAAGAAAAAAAATTGGATTTTTATGATGGAGGGGCGGCCAGCGTGGTATTGGCATCGGGGGGTTATCCGAAAAAATACGAGAAAGGAAAATTAATTAAGGGATTAGACGGGGAAGAGGAAGGAGTAGAGGTATTTCAAGCCGGTACGGTAAAAAAGAACAAACAAATTCATACTAGTGGAGGGCGGGTATTGGCAGTAACAGCCAGAGGAAAAAATGTGGAAGAAGCGGTCAAAAATAGTTATAAGGCGATTTCCAAAAAGGGAATAAGTTTTGAAGGAATGCACTACCGAAAGGATATCGGTTTACACGCAAAGGAAACATTGCCAAGGGTGGGATGGCGAATTGATGTGGGCTACAAAATTAAAGATACCAGGGCAGAAATGGTAAGAGAGGGTTTTAATAATTTGGATATTAAGGGAAAGGTAAAAAAGGTGAAGATGGTTGACTCGTATACGATTGATGCGGATTTGAACAGAAAGCAATTAGAGAGAGCGGCGGAGGCACTTTATAATCCGGTGATAATGAAGGCAAGTGTTAATGAGTATCAAGAGCCGGGAAAATATGATTGGGTAATTGAGGTGGGATTTTTACCGGGAGTGACGGATAATGTGGGAACAACGGCAGAGGAAATCATTGAAGATAGTTTACAAATAAATTTAGGGCAAGGCAAAAGAGTGTTTTTTTGCCAAATGTATTTT
>CAYQNE010000078.1:0-3447 GCA_964418875.1 uncultured Gammaproteobacteria bacterium
TTCCTTCAATCCTCGTAAAATCGAAATAGTATCTTCCACACTTGACTCATCCACTCGCACCGGCTGGAATCTCCTTTCCAAGGCACTATCTTTCTCTATATATTTTCTGTATTCAGCCAAAGTCGTGGCCCCAATTACCCGCAACACTCCTCGGGCTAGCCCCGGTTTCAACATGTTGGAAGCGTCAACCGACCCTTCGGCGCCACCTGCTCCCACAATCGTATGTAACTCATCAATAAACAAAATCACTCCACCTTCACTTTTGGTTACCTCATCAATTACCGCCTTTAATCTTTCTTCAAACTCTCCTCGATATTTTGCCCCCGCCAACAAGCTCGAAATTTCCAGATTCAACAATTTTTTGTTTTTCAATGATTCTGGTACGTCTCCGGCCACAATTCTATTGGCCAATCCTTCCGCTATGGCTGTTTTGCCTACTCCTGGATCTCCCACCAACACCGGGTTATTTTTTGTTCGACGACTCAACACCTGCATTACTCGCCTGATTTCATCCTCCCTGCCTATTACCGGATCCAGTTTTCCCTCTCGAGCCAGTTTGGTCAAGTCTACAGTGTATTTTTCCAGTGATTTATAATTTTTGTCTTTAGTTGGACTGTCCACTTTCACCTCTTGTCTAAAATTTTTAATTTCTTCTCTAATTTTATTACTATCTGCCCCTTTTTTCTCAAGTAAATCCTTTATTTCTCCTTCCGCTTCTTCCGCCAATCCCAACAAAAGCATTTCACCAGCCACATATTCATCCCCATTTTTCTTGGCTTCTTCACTGGCTCTGTTTAATATTTTTGCCAATTCCATTCCACCCCTCACTTCTGTCGTCTCTCCTTCCACTTTCGGTAACTTGCTTATAATCTCTTCTACCTCCGGCCACTCTTTGCCTCCCAGTTCCCCCAAAATCGTTTTTCCTGCGCCCTCTGTGTTTAATATGGCCCAAAGTAGGTGACTGCTTTCTATGTTTGGATTCTTTCTTTCTTTGGCCGTTTTTACCGCCAGTTCTAGTATTTCTCCTGCCAATTCAGTTAATTTTGGCAATTCCATATCCCATTCTAAACCACCTGGCACTCGCAGTCAATGATTGCTAAGTTCAAAAAATTACCGGAATTATGTTCCTGCGGAGGGTACAGGATTCGAACCTGTGCGTCCTTTCGAACACTGATTTTCGAAACCAGCGCCATAAACCACTCGGCCAACCCTCCATTAAAGTACGCCCACCAGGAATCGAACCTGGATCAATAGTTCCGCAAACTATTATTCTGTCCATTAAACTATGGGCGCATCAAGGGAATTATACCTGTTCAGCCGATTTTAAGCCAAAGTCAAACCTTGTTCTATCATTTTATCCACCACCTCTTTCCATTTTAAAAATTTCATCCCCAACTCCCTTTCGCTTTTTTTGGTTTTTAGCCCTCCCCTAATCGGATATCTGCTTTTATTTTTTTGTGTTTTCAAAAATTCCACCACCGACCCTCCCCTAATCGTTTTTGATCCCATCCCCATCTCTTCCGCCGCATATTTTATCAATTCATAAGGAGAAAAAACATCAGAAGACACATGAAAAATGCCGTTAAGATCCTTTTCTATTACAATTTCCAAAGCCTTGCTCAAATCATCTATAAAAGTAAATGTAACAAATTGATCATCGAACAGGGGATAAAGCCCATCTTTTTTTAATAAAATCAACGGCCGGTGAATATAATCTTGATTGGTGTCTAATTTTGCTTTAACCGGATACATTATCCGCACCACCGTTCCGTCGGCCTCACCAGCCATTTTTTCTCCCTGATTTTTCGTCCATCCATACCAACTGACTTTATCTGCCGAATTAGATAGCGGATGGTTCTCTTCATAGGGTCCCGGATCTTTTTCTCCCCCCGAAAAAACCATGTCAGTCGAAATTTGTATTAGTTTGATTTTCCCTTTGGTCTTAATTAAATTCTTCACTCCTTCTACGTTAACCTTCCAACAAAGACCATCTTTTTTATCTCTCTCTTCTTCTGCTTTACCCACATCGGTAAACGCCGCAAAGTTAATTATCAAATCGGGTGAATTTTCCTCCACATACCTCTTCACCTGTTCCTCCTTCGTTAGATCAAACTCGTCTAAATCCGGTGTCAGCAACTCCCATTTCTGGTTTAACTCCACCAAACGAGATGCAACCAAACCGCTAGCCCCTGTTATTAATATCTTCTTGTTCATTTAAATTTTTCCGGAAAAAGATCTCTTAATTTCGGGTTGTTTTTATCCCTTTCGGACAAAATCGGATTTTTAATTGGCCATTTTATTCCCAAATCAGGGTCATCCCATGCCACTGCTCGGGTATCTTTACCGTCATAATAAGCGTCCGCCAAATACATATAGTGAACATCCTCGTTTTCCACAACACAAATAGAATTAGTTAGGCCCCTAGCAACAAACAAGGCCCTTCTTTCTTTCTTCGTATCAAAGATAAAAGTTTCCACTTTTGCAAAAGTTGGACTTTCCGGTCTAATATCTGCAATTGCTGCGAACATTTTACCCGTGACAGGATAAACCAATTTATTCCAATTTTCCGCATGCGACGCCCTAATTACTCCGCTTTTGGACACCGAATGATTCCATTGCACCGGTTTAAAATCAACTCCTGTCTTTTTAGTCAATTCGTCCAAGTGGAATATTTCTCTAAAAAACCCTCTTTCATCCGCAAACGACCCTCCTCCGATTACAAATAAACCTTTAATCTTGCTCTCTTCAATCGAAATCTCCATATTTATTTTTTCCTGTCTTCCAACGGCAACTTCTTTATCGCCCAAGTCGTTAATTTATCCACAAAAGTTGGCGAGTTCTCTATCAAGGGCATCTTCTTTATCAAAATCTTCTGAATTTTCGCCTGATCTTTTGGGCTAATCACCAAAGATATTTGCTGAGGAAATCTTAAATTGGTTTCTATCGACACCATCTGGCTGTTCAAACTTTTTTCAAACCAAAATCGTCTTAATAGGGGCCAATCATAAACTGCTTCACCGAAATAAACAGCTCTATTGGTTATTTTGTTCTTTATTTTCTCCGGAGGAACAACCGCCAGCACATAAAACAAAAACAATGCTGATCCCAAGGCCACAATCAGGAAAAACTCTTTTACAAAAATCAAAATCACCGATACCAATACCAAAATTGAAATAGCCGTTATCCAAAAATCCCTATCTCTTCTCTTAAACGATCTTTCGGCCGCTTCCCACTCAAACAAGACTTTTTCTTCGTTCAAATTATCAAAAGGGCTCTTTTTATCCTTCTCTTTGGTTTGGGGCATCCTACCTTATATAATAAAGCATCTACTGGTTTTTTGATATACTAAAACCCAGTCTCACAGGAAGGTTGCGGCGAATGGTAAGCCACAGGTTTGCTAAACCTGCGTCCGAAAGGGCATGTGGGTTCGACTCCCACACCTTCCGC
>CAYQNE010000079.1:0-3436 GCA_964418875.1 uncultured Gammaproteobacteria bacterium
TAACTTCCCGACCGGCCTGGTAAGCGGCCACACTGGTAACCCCGGGAAAACTTTTGGCCACTTCTTCAATATTTTTCATTCTTTTTAAATATTCTTCATGGACTTCGTACCTGGCTCCCGGTCGAGTGCCGGAAGCGGAGTCACCGATATGAACAATAACCGACTCTACCGAAGAAAACTCTTGATCTTCGTGGTGTTGAGCCACACAATCGAGGATGGTTTGGGGTATTTTGTATTGACGCAAAAGATTGACACCAAGATCAACATGGGTACCTTCTTGATCTGAAACTACCTTACCAATATCGTGAAGTAAGCCTCCCAACCGGACAATCTTGACATCGGCCCTTAGTTCGTGAGCAATGGCGACAGCAATTTTGGTGACTTCTATGGTGTGTTTGGCCAAGTTTTGGCCATAAGAAAACCTAAATTTATATTTACCGATTTGCTTGATAAGGCTGACAGGCAGGTTATAAACGCCGACTTCTTGGCATATCTTTTTGCCTTCGTTTAATAGAATTTTGTCCATGTCATTTTGTGTCTGAGCCACCACGGTCTCGATCTTAATCGGCTGGATGCGACCGTCTTTTATCAATTTTTGTAGGGCAATTTTGGCGATTTCACGCCTGGTGGAATCAAAGGAGGAAATGCGAACATCATTGGTTTCATCTAGTTCCAACTCGACCCCAGTAGCTTTTTCGAAAGCACGAATGTTGCGGCCTTCACGGCCGATAATTTTACCCTTAACCTTATCACTGGGGAGGGTAATGGTGGAAACTGTATACTCGGCTACCCAATCAGTGGTGCCATGACGAATACTGTCTACCAATATTTCTTTGGCCAGCTCCTCTTCTTTTTGGTGGAGTGATTCTTTGGCCTCGGTGATTTTTTGAGCAATCCAGGATTTTAATTTTTTTTCGGTACTACTGATAATTATTTTTTTTGCTTGGTCTAAACTTAAATTAGAGATGTTTTCTAATTTCTCCAGTTGTTTCTTATAAAGCTTGTCCGTGTCCGCTAATTTGGTCTGAATAATTAGTTTCTGATTATCTAGTGCTTTTTCTTTTTGGATAAGATACCTCTCTTTTTCGTTGATAGCCGAGTTTCTTTGAAAAATTTCTTTTTCTTTTTCACGAATGGCTTGGCTGACAAGGGCCGGCTTGGGTTGAGGGGGCCGGCGAGGGGCTCGGCTAACGGGAGCGGGGCTGGGCCGTTGGGGTGAGGGTCGACGAGGGGGTGATTTAAAAACTACTCTGTTTTTAGAAACCGGCTTTTTGACTCGAGTCGGTGTTGGTTTTGAAGTGAGCGCCGGAGCAGACCGACGAGGAGAAGAAATAATTTTTTTAAGACGAGAAAAAAGATTGATCATGTTGACCCCCCATTACTCCTTGCTTGCACTACCGAAAAAAGCAGATGATTAAGTTATTTTTAATTGAACGTTGAAGTAAAAATACTATTAATTAACATAATATCGGCCAACAAGCTAAAAGTAATTTTAATATATAAAATTTAAAAGATAGGTATTGTATTTTACGAAAGATTAGTCGAATCGTCAATCGCTGCTTTTATATCCGAGTAAGAAAATCCTTTACCAGCCAGAGATGCATATATCTTCATTTTGGTTTTATGGTCGATGAAATCTTTTTTTTGGACATGTTTTTTAGCGAGAAGGCGCTTGATTTTTTCAGCTTCCTGATGAGGAGGGGGGGTCGGAATGAGAAGGGGATCAACACCTTTTTGTTTAAGTAGTTGCTGAATATAAAAAAATGATTTGTTCTGGTGCTTTCTTAATACATAATCGATCAGTTCTTGAGGTCGCAGTAATCCCCTTTTTTTAATATAAGACAGGGTTTCTTGAATGACTGTTTGATAATCCGGATGAGATGATAGACGATATTTTTTCAAAGTTTGATGGAGAAAAGATTGTAGTTTTTGTTGAAGCATTTTTTCTGTTTTGGCTGATATAGCAATTTGACGTAAAGCATAATTTTTTAAGAGAAAGCCGAGAGAGGCATGGATAATTTCTTGAAGTTTTTGAGGGCTAATCTGTTGATTTTTATTAAGACAGAGTTGACGAATAGCCACTAGACCAAGGGGAAGAAAAGAGTTATTAGAAAACTTTATGGTGGCTCGATTGGGGAAACGAGAAGAGACAACAATGGCGATGATTCTTAGAGGCATTGTTATTTTTTCTGACCGGTTTTGTCCTCAGCCGGCTTGGAACTTCTGACGATAGTCCAAATTTTCTTTTCCATTTGCTTGGCGGTTTTGGGGTGTTGGCTTAAATATTTTTTGGCGGCTTGACGGCCTTGTATATTTTCCTTGTCTATTTTAAAGAAAGATCCTGACTTAGTAATAATACCGTAAGTGACACCTAAATCGACTAAGCTACCAAAAATTGAGATGCCCTCGGTGTTCATAATATCAAATTCGGTTTCTTTGAAAGGTGGGGCCACTTTGTTTTTGATGATTCTGGCTCGATGCTGAGAGCCAATGGTGTTGCCGGCGGTAGTTTTAATGTTGGCGATTTTGCGTAGATCGATCCTGACGGAGGAATAAAATTTCAGAGCCAAACCACCCGGGGTGGTTTCTCGCTTGCCGAAGACAATGCCAATTTTTTGACGTATTTGATTGGTAAAGATTATGGCGGTCTTGGATTTGGAAATGGCACCGGATAATTTACGTAAAGCTTGAGACATGAGTCGGGCCTGAACTCCCATCATAGAATCCCCCATATCCCCTTCGATTTCAGCTCGGGGAACCAGGGCGGCAACCGAATCAATTATGATAACATCAACAGCGTTGGAACGAACCAAGGTTTCGACAATTTCTAAGGCCTGTTCGCCGTTGTCCGGTTGAGAAATAAGTAGACTGCCCAGATCAACCCCGACCATTTCGGCTCGCTTCGGTTCAAGAGCGTGTTCGGCGTCGATGAAGGCGGCGGTGCCACCGGCTTTTTGGGCTTGGGCTACAACATGTAGCGCCAGGGTGGTTTTACCCGAGGCTTCGGGACCAAAAATTTCGGTGACCCGACCACGAGGAATACCGCCAACACCAAGGGCGATGTCTAAAGAAAGACAACCGGTAGGGATAACCTCGACGGACATATCGGTTCTGTCTCCCATTTTCATGATGGCACCTTGACCGTATTCTTTTCTGATTTGTTCCATGGCTAATCGGACAGCTTCAAGTTTTTGTGATTTTAAATTGTTTGTTTTTTTGGGTTTTCTTGGCATGTGTCTGTTTTTTAAATTAATCTAGTAATTGATTATTGATAACAAATCTATATTGGTGAGTCAATAAGCAAAACCCGAAGAAAAGCCGAAACCGGCAAAGGCTTGGGAAAAATTAGGAAAAAAGATATAATAGAGGCGTTTGAAAATCCGGGGATTGGCGCAACTGGCTAGCGCGTTCGCATGGGGTGCGAAAGGTTGCAGGT
>CAYQNE010000080.1:0-3430 GCA_964418875.1 uncultured Gammaproteobacteria bacterium
CACCGTTGATTTTAACTTTTTTACCAATCAGTCAGGTGTAGGCCAGTACTTATCAAGCCCCGCTTCTCATGTACCCTATTCAACTGAATTAGGTGATGGTCACTATGTGGATCCAGATATCTTCTATCCATCTGGTGAAAACAAAAAAAAGTGGGACATATTATATCCGGCAAAATATTACCCCACAAAACAAACAGAATTACTGCTTACCGCGGCAGCGCTTGATCCAAATGTTAAAATCGCAATCATAGGATGGCCGGTAGTATCAGAAAGAAAAGCAGAAGCCAGCCAAAGATACAGAAAAACCATTCTTGATATCGCAAAAACGCTACCTAATGTCGCCATATTTGACAACACCACAGACACACAACACGCACACACCAATCCCGATGGCTCAACGGTCGTTGGACGATATACGAAAGAACAAATGAGAATGTTTTTTGTGAAAGCTAAAACAGTGATTTTTCTATCCGAAACAACCGAAGCTATAAACAGAGTATGCACCGAAGCTTTATGTTGTAACACTCCAATTTTAGTTGCACCCACATCTGGGGGGCTGGATAGACTTGTCACACCACAAGCTGGAGCGATGATTGAAAGATCACCTCAAGGGATATTAGATGGACTAAAAACTGTCGATGAGTCTCCGTCACTAAGCCCCCGTCAGGCATTTACCAGATTACATGGAAAACAAAATGCCAATAGACGATTAAAAGAAATAATTAGAGAAATGTCCGAAAATCATGGAAAAAGTGTAAATCTAGTAAGATTCAATCAATACGGGGGGGACTTGTGGGTACCACATTCAACATATGCTCAAATTACCGATAATTGAAAAAAACACATTTAAGTATATAATAAAACCTTTGCCAATATGACTGAACGCCTAAAACATCTCAGACATCTCAACGACCATATTCTTGAACGCCCCGGTATCGAAAGAAGAAATATCGCCAGAGAAGCTGTTAGGGTTGTTATGTTAGACGAAAAAAAGAGAGTCATTTTAATGCATGTGAGCCAATATGGAATTTATAAACTTCCGGGAGGAGGTGTGCGCGAAGATGAGATCTTGGCCGAAGCCCGAAAAAGAGAGATACGCGAAGAAACAGGCTGTGAGCTTAAAAAGGTCGTCAAATTAGGCATTACAACCGAAAACCGAAAAGGCAAAGCTGAGGGAGGCATGTTCCAGATTTCACATTGTTACTTAGCCGAAGCAGTACCCGGTCGTGACCAAAAGTTAACCCAAAAAGAAACAGACGAAGGTTTTTCACTTCATTGGGCTGATAATATTGATCAAGCCATTGAATTAGTCAAAGGAAGCACATCGGAAAGATATGACGATCGGTATATTAGAGTCAGGGATTCGACTATACTTGAGACAGCAAAACAATATTTGGAAAGTACAAATTATTAACACATTTTAAACAAAGCAAAATCAATTTATACATGAAGTTAATTAATTATTTAACAGACAACAATTTAGACATAAGTAATTCCAAGGCTAAAACATTAGGTGATTGGAATGTCAGAATTGCAGTTCGGGCCGTATTGTTAAACAACAAAAACAAAATCGCCCTTATGTATATTGCCAAATATGATGTATATAAATTACCGGGCGGCGGAATCGACAAGGGTGAAAATTTGAATACTGCTTTCACTAGAGAAATGTTAGAAGAAACCGGTTGTGAGGCAAAAAGGACGAAAAATATTGGTATTACAATTGAAAAGCGAGACAAGTGGAAACTGTTTCAAGTATCCCATTGTTTCATCGCCAGCGCAAAAAAGATGAAAAACTTGGAGCTAACTGATGAGGAAAAAACATCAGGATTTAGTCTGCATTGGATCAAGTCAATTAATCAAGCGCTTAAATTAGTAAGCAAAAACAAATCAAAAAGATATGATGATAAATATATCAAAGCAAGAGATTGTTCTATTCTCCAAAAAGCAAAAGAACTAATGATAAAACAAACTTAACAAAAAACACTCCTATCCCTGAAAATAATCAAAACACCCCACCATCGAGACAAGAAGAATCTGCCGTCATTCCGAATATTTGACAATCACCGCTAAGTTGCTAAAATACCATCATGACCAATAAATTAGGAAACAACTCTGTTCATCATCACCGCCTCTAATTCGGCGGGGTTTCCCATGGTCTACCTACTCCCCGCCAGGCGGGGTTTTTTATTTATTACCTGGTGACTGTAGCTCAATCGGTTAGAGTCCCAGCCTGTGAAGCTGGTTGTTGCGGGTTCGAATCCCGTCAGTCACCCCAAACATAAAAAATATATGAAACAAATAACAAAAAAACAATTTAACCATCACAACCATACCGTGGTCACCAATCCGCGGGGTGTTACCGTGACCTAGATACATTTTCCCAAAACCTTCAAATCCCCGCACTTGCGGGGATTTTTTATGTCCCCACCATTATATAAATTATTGATAAAAATGACCCAAAAAACAATTAAATACCAACTTATATCCGCCAGTGGTAATCCGACCGCCATAATTTATGGACGATACCCTCCTTCTATTCAAAGCAAAATAATCCAGAAAATATTTTCTACTAACAAATTAGTTGAACAAATAGGATTTATTTATAAACAAAACCGATTTTATAAGTTCCAAATGATGGGTAATGAATTTTCCGGAAATGGTTGTCGCGCCGCTGGTTTCTCCCTGCTTAAACTCAAACCAGGAACAGTTAAGTTTAAAACTAGTGGCACTAACAAGATTATCAAAACCCAGGTGGATTCAAAAAACAATACTACTACTACCATCCCCTATGAGACCCCTAAAAAAAATATAAAAAACAAACAATTCTCTATTAGAATATTTGGTTCTCGCATTGTCGTTATCGAAAACAAACCAGACAATAAAACTACTCAAAAAATATTCAAAACATACTCCCCTTCCTGCAACGCGATAGGTGTTATGTTTCTTCAAGAAAACAAAAGTGGATACAAGCTCACACCTTATTTTTATGTTAAAAAAACAAAAACATTAGTTAAAGAAACCGCCTGTGGGTCAGGAAGTGCCGCTTGTGCCATTTATCTCTCATCCAAATTCAAACAAGAAAATAATCAATTCCAAATACTTCAACCCTCAAATCAAAACATCAATGTTGAAACAAAAAAAAGCAAAAATAAAATCAAAATAATAAATATATCAGGCCCCACTAAATTATTAAAAAAATACAATGTTAAAATCCAACTATGAACAAAATAAAAAATAAAAATACCGTAAAACCACTAAGGGGATTTAATGACTGGTTCTCGGCTGATGTCAAACTGCGTCAATTCGTCACTGATACCTTTAAACAAGTCTTTGAAAAATATGGCTATGAGCCCCTGGAAACTCCAGCTCTTGAATACACCAAAAATATACTGAACCTAAGCGGCAGTGAAGCTGAAAAACAATTTTATCG
>CAYQNE010000081.1:0-3422 GCA_964418875.1 uncultured Gammaproteobacteria bacterium
AACTTTTTGATGATCTTCGATAACGATAAGCCGACCAGTTTTTTTGACACTTTTCTTTATGGTGGAGGTGTCCATCGGTTTGATGGAAGAGCAGTTGATAATTTCTAATTGAGGGGCGGAGGTTCCATATTTTTGATTGAGTTTTTGTTGAGCTTTTATGGCCTGAATAAGAATAGGGCCATAACCGAGAACAGTGATATGTTTGCCGATTTGTAAAAGGTGTGATTTACCAATGGTGAAGTCAAATTTCTGAGGGAAAATTTGAGGAGTGGAGGGGCGAACCAGGCGAATATAAGCGGGGTGAGGACTACGGACAAGAGTGGTAATTATTTTTTTGGTTTCAACGGCGTCTATGGGGGCAAAAACCTCCATATTGGGAAGAACCCTAGTCAGAGCGATGTCTTCTAACATTTGATGAGTGGCGCCAAGATTGGCAGATAAAAGTCCGGAATGAGAACCGATAATTTTGACGTTGGCCTGGTTGTAACAAATTGACTGCTTGATAACAGCCCAATTGATGGCAGGGGAAAAACAAGAGAAGGAGGTGAGGAAAACGACTTTACCGGTTTTGGCCAAACCGGCGGCAATAGCGGTAGCGTTGTTTTCGGCTACCCCACACTCAATAAAGCGATGACGGTACCAGGAAGCAAATTTTCCCAAATGCAGGGGAGACTTGAGATCGGCGTCAACAACATAGATTTTTTTGTTGGTCTTGGCAAGAGAGAGGAGAGTTTGACCAAAGACTTGGCGCATGGAAAGGAGTTGGGGTTGTTTGTCTTTGTTGTCTGTTGTCATCTTAAATACACCTCAGCTCGGCTTCTCCAATTCTTTTTTGGCACGTTGGTATTGAGCTTCAGATAAATTTTTAATGTCATGATACTGATAATCATATTGCATGAAAGAAATTCCTTTGGCAAAAATGGTTTTGGCAATAATGCAGGTGGGGTAATCTGATTTTTTTTGGGCCTTTTTTAAGACCTTGATGATGGTTTTAAAATTGTGGCCGTTGATAGTGGTAACAGCCCAGCCGAATTTGATGTATTTCTGGGCCAAGTTGCCAAGTGGCATAATGTCTTCGACGGCTCCGTCAATCTGGTATTGATTATAATCAATGATATTGATTAGATTTCCCAGTTTATACTTTTTGGCAAACATGGCCGCTTCCCAAGTCTGACCTTCTTGGTGTTCGCCATCGGTAGTCAGACAGATAGAATGACGACGAGGGTCACCTAAGGCCAAGCCGGCGGCAAAAGAAAGGCCTTGGCCAAGAGAGCCGGAAGAGTACTCTACACCTGGAGTATCAGTGCTAGTATGGCCCTGGAGATGGGAACCAAAGGAAGAAAAGTTTTTGAGACGAGCCTGGGGAAAATAGCCGGCGTGAGCCAAAACTACATAGAGGGCCGGAGCCAAGTGGCCGGCGGAGAGAATGAAATGATCTTTTTTTAGGTCAAAAATTTTGGAAAAATAGATGGCTGTGATTAGGTCGAGAGAAGATAGGGGGCCACCAATATGAGACTCCCTAGCGTCTCGAACTAGATTGAGAAGATCAAGTCGGAGTTTTTGTGAAACTGATCGCAATGGATGAGGGACGGTAATATTCATAATTAAGTATAGCCTAAGTTTAATTTTGTGGTAAAGTAGGCGGCATGAATGACTTTTATAAAAAGTATCATAAAAGAATCGGGTATTTTGTGGCAAAAAGAATAGATGATGAAGGGGTGGCGGAGGAATTAACCAGCGATATAATGCTGGCGGCAATAAATTCACGGCCTAATTTTTCCGGCAGAAGCAGTGAATGGTCATGGGTTTGTGCCATTGCCAAATATAAAATCATTGATTATTATCGAAAAAAGAAACTTAAAACTATTTTGTTTTCAGTGTCTCCCTTTTTTGAAGAGATTGCAGATATGGCGTTAAATCCCGAAAGAGATAGTTTGAAGAATGAATTAAAAGAAGAGATAAAAAAAACTTTTAGGGAATTAGGGAAAGGATATGGAGGAATTTTACGACTTAAATATATAGAAGGATTCAAAGTTAGAGAAATTGCCCAGAAACTAAGGGTGAGCGTGAAGGCGGTGGAGTCGAGATTGTTTAGAGCCAGGCAGGAATTTAAAAAAAAGTGGAAATATGATAAAAAAAAGAGTTAAAAAAATAAGTCGATTGGCAGTGCTGATTGGAATACGACAGATATGGGGGTTATTGTGTAATTTATATCTTTTGATTTATCAGCCGTTTTTGACATTAAGGACAATTAAGGGAAAGAGGGACAAGTCGCAATTCGTGTTGGTGTCAGGGGCGGCCATAATGCCCGTTGTAATTTATGTGATAGCCAGAATGTGCTGGGATTATTTTAGGTACGGCAGGATTTTGGAGGGGGTGGGGATAGTATTCGCCATGACGGTATTAACTGAAGGACTGATTTTTTCTTATTTATTGTATTGGACGGTAAGGGTAATTAAGAAAAATCATAAAAATTCGTTCCTAGAGAAAATGTGAGGCTCCCAGAATATTGGAGACACAGGAGACAGTTACTGAAAATGGAGGGAAGTAATTGTCAGAGTTGTGGTAATTTACATTTTCCCTCAAGACTAGTATGCCCTGATTGCGGGTGTGAGGAGGTGCAAGCTCGACAGCCCGAAGGAGTATCGAACTTGGTGACTCGTTTAATTGGTGACGTGAATCAAAACAATGGAGATCGGAAGCGTTGAGAACCGGACGTAATGACCAAGAAGTAAGCGAGGAAAAATATAATCTGACTTTGACTTGCTTTGGGATTGATAGAGAGATTAGAAGGATTGGAGTAAATACCTGATAAAATTAGATATGAAAGTATTACTTGCAATAAAATTTCATGAAGACAATAGTAACAGAGAGTTAATTGGGAAAATATCGAAATCACTGAGTCAGATTGGTATGGAAACGGTAGTTGTAGCCAGAGACTTTGAGAAATGGGGAGAAGAGAAAATAACAGCCAGAGAACTGATGGGTTTTGCGCTTGAAAATATAGAAAAGTCGAATTTATTGTTGATTGAGTTTTCGGAAAAAGGGGTTGGGTTAGGAATTGAAGCCGGTTATGCTTTTGCCAAAGGTATCCCGATCGTAGTAATTGCAAAACAAGGAACTGACATCTCTAAATCAATGGAGGGATTAACGAAAGAGATTGTGTTCTATAATGCTGTTGACGAGTTACCGGAAAAACTGAAAAAATACATAATTTGAGAGCCGGACGTAATGACCAAGAAGTAATTAGAGAGAAATATAACCTAGTTCTCACCTGCTTTGAAATTGATAAAAGATTAGAAGGCTGGTAAATCGCTTTATTGATTAAAGTCGGTGGTTTCGGTGACTTTGTTATCTAAGGAGTCAAAGACTTTTTTCATATCTTTTCCTTTGGCCTGTATTGTTTGATTAGGAAAGACAGG
>CAYQNE010000082.1:0-3315 GCA_964418875.1 uncultured Gammaproteobacteria bacterium
TTGGACCTTTCATACGGGTCGGAACTCACCCGACAAAGGACTTCGCTACCTTAGAACAGTTAGAGTTACTGCTGACGTTTACCAGGGCTTCAATCGCAGGCCCTTTCAGTAAACTGAAAAAACCCGTTCATTTAACCTTCTGGCACTGGTCAGGTTTCAGCCCCTATACATCCCCTTACGGGTTAGCAGGGACCTGTGTTTTTGATAAACAGTCGCCGTGCAGTCTTTTGTTGTAGCCCGGTTTTTAAACCGGGCAGGGCATCTTGCAGAACTTACGCCCAGATAATTTGCCTAGTTCCTTAACCATCTTTCTTCCAAACACCTTGGTCTACTCGACCTACCCACCTGTGTTGGTTTTAGTACGAATTTTCTGTATTCTAACTGCGACACTTTTCTTGGACACATGGGTCAATTCAATTTCCCAGCCAAAGGCCAGAATTTTATTCGTGCTTCACTTTAAAACGAAGAAACGGATTTGCCAATCTCTTCTAGCTAAACACTTAAAAGCTCAATCACTAGAGCTCTAAATCTACCATATCTCGTCATGCCCCAACTTAAAACGAATACAAAAAAGGACCGGAATATTAACCGGTTATCCATCCACTACTCCCGCATTATACGGAATTTATGTTAGGATCGCCTAACCCTCAGTCGAACAACGTAGCTGAGGAAACCTTAGGTTTTTCGGTGTTCCGGATTCTCACCGGAATTTCGTTACTCATGCCTGCATTCTCACTTCTGACCGCTCCAGCCTGGTTTTCACCTTGACCTTCACCGCTGTCAGAACGCTCTCCTACCGCCCCGTGCATAGCACGAGGCCTCCATCTTCGGTTTTTTGTTTTAGCCTCCTTACATTTTCGGCGCAACCTTCCAGTCGATCAGTGAGCTATTACGCTTTCTTTAAAGGATGGCTGCTTCTAAGCCAACTTCCTGACTGTCTTTGGAAAATCACTACCTTTCCCACTTAACAAAAATTAGAGACCTTAGATGAGAGTCCGGGGTCTTTCCCTCTCGCCCAACCAGCTTAGCCCGGCTGGACTGACTGCCAAGCTATTAAACTTACGGTATTCGGAGTTTGGTTAAATGCCTGGTCTTACGACCAAAACATTCATCCAGTAGCTCTACCCCCATAAGTGAACACTTGACGCTATACCTAAATATATTTCGGAGAGAACCAGCTATATCCGGTTTCGATTGGCATATTACCTCTAACCACAGGTCATCCGATAGATTTGCAGCTCTAAACGGTGCGGGCCTCCCTCTGGTTTTCACCAAAGTTCACCCTGCCCATGGTTAGCTCAACCGGTTTCGGGTTATCTGCTTACCACTAACGCCTTGTTCAGACTCGGTTTCCCTACGCCTTCGCACGTTTAACGTGCTTAAACTCGTGATAAACAAACACTCGCAGGCTCATTCTTCAATAGGCACGCCATCACCTCGACGAATCGGGGCTTTGGCTGTTTGTTAGCAAACGGTTTCAGATCTATTTCACTCCCCTATTTGGGGTATTTTTCACCTTTCCCTCACGGTACTAGTTCACTATCGGTCCGCTAAAGTATTTAGTCTTGGAGATTGGTCTCCCCAGGTTCCCACGGCATTTCGCGTGTCCCGCGGTACTCAGGTGTCTAGTCAGATAGTAATCAAATTTCAAATACAAGGCTCTCACTTTCTTTGGCCTCCCATTCCAAGGAGTTCTTCTATTCTTTCCTATCCTTATACCAGATCCTACAACCCTCCGATAAATCGGAGTTTGGACTTTTCCGTTTTCGCTCACCGCTACTAACGGAATCTTTGTAATTTATTTTCCTCCGGGTACTTAGATGTTTCAGTTCCCCGGCTTACCCACCACTGCTTCGCAGTAAACTTATCAATTCTCAATTAATTAATTCAAAATAAAAACTTACATATTAATTAAAAATCGCAAATTCACTGTGAAACAGTGGTCCAGTCGTGTTACCACGACCGAGGTTTCCCTATTCGGACACCATCGGATCAAAACTTGTTGACAGCTCCCCGATGTATTTCGTTGTCTTCTACGTCCTTCTTCGGCTTTAGCGACCAAGGCATCCACCGTTTGCTTTAATAAAACTTTTAATAAAATGACAACTTAATTTAGTTGTCAAAATTACTGTTGATTCTTCAGATTGTCAAAGTACTGAGAAACGAAAAGTTTTCCGCTTCATACACAGTCTGAAAACACAAAAGCTTTTCATGTTTCCATTTCTATATACCTCACAACGGCTTGCCACATTCACTTCAGCCGAATGTGGACCTGGGGAGGCTCGAACTCCCGACCTCCTCGTTGCAAACGAGGCGCTCTAGCCAACTGAGCTACAAGCCCCTACAAAAACAAAAAAAGAGCCAAACACTTTCGGCTCCAAAATATCAAACAGTCACAACCTATCTACTCAATACGGCCCTCCTTGTATGAATTTTGATATTTTTTTACCTCCAGCATTATGAGTGGTCTATTTTACCTAAATCACCAACCTAGGTCAACCACCCAATATTTCCCTTAGTTCCACCCATACTTCTTCATAATCCCCCTCATATCCCAAAGCCCAAAAACCGATCCCTCCCCACTGGCTACTCTCCACCAAAGAAAACTTTCTCTTCAGGCTTTCCAAATTTTCATAATAAACTTGCTTTATTTCCCCATTCTCCTCATACACTAGCCACGGCGTCATCGATTTTTCATCCCATTGCCCCTCCCCAACCAAAAACTCCTTCATTCTCTTATAACTGGCCAATGCCCACCACCCCCGCTTCACTCTAGCCCCAAAATCCACCGTTTCCGTCTTCCATTCATAACCATACAAAGGAAAAGCCATCACCATTTTCTTCTTATCCAAATCTATCGCCACCACCCTCTCCACCACTTCCCAAACATTTCTCTCTCCCACCACCGACCTGATCGGAGACACTGGTCCGGCAAAATCCATCCCCGGACGATGAAAATCATATGCCATTACTATTATATAATCCACCGCCTCCATTAAAGCCAAGATTTGACTTACCGGCCCCCTCAAAATAGTGTTGGCAAAAACATCTATGCTCAATTCACCCAAATTAGCCTCTTTCAACTCCTTCATAAAACCAACAAAATCATCACCCAATACCGCCGTCGGATCACCCTGATACTCAAAATCTATATTCACCCCGTCAAAACCATCCTCGGCCACCAGTTCTCCCAATTCTCTAATAAACCTTCCTCTGGCCTCGGCGCTATTTATAAACACATCTATTTTATTATCATCAAATAACTTCACCCCCAATATGTTTCGTCCTCCACATTTATCAAACCGCTTTTTTGTT
>CAYQNE010000083.1:0-3269 GCA_964418875.1 uncultured Gammaproteobacteria bacterium
ATGATAAAAAGTGGAATTTAAGGGGAAAAAGACTTGTAAATTTTAGCCAACGTTTCGGTATGGCCGAAGTCGCCAATTGTTAGACTGCCCTATTTTAGAACAATTGATAGCGATTTGGGAGAGGAGGTGCAACTGAACGAACCGGCTATACCGTGTTGTGCGACCTGAGGGAGGAGAGTAAAATGCTCCTCTACTCTCCGACTGAAAGCGCAGCGAGGTCGAAATGAAATGGAGAAGTAAATTCTAGCCTTCTTTGCTTTCTTTCCAGATTCGTTTTTTGTTGATTTCCTCTTTGTCGCGAAAAGCTTTTTCTAAATCAATATCGAACCTGTTGGCTATAACCAATAAAAGAATAAAAACATCTGTTAATTCTTCGTCGATGGAACCAAACTTTGAGTTATGATCGATTTTGATTTTTTCCTTTTTACGTATAGCTTTAAAAAGTTCGCCAACTTCTTCACCTAACAACAGACACTTTTGGAGGATGCCCTGGTCAATAAAATCCCTGTTAATTTCTAGCTGACGAGCATAGTTCTGAAAATGTTTAAGAGTTGGTGAACTTTTTAGAAAAAGCTTTTTCTTTTGATTCATTTATTTATAGGCTAGAATTTATTTTGTACAACGTTTCGGTATGGCCGAAGTCACGCCGACTGTTAAGCTATTTTACAACAGTCCAGTGATTTGGGTTGAAGAGGTGCAACCGAATGAACCGGCTATACCGTGTTAGACGACCTGAGGAGGTTTGTTAAGATTTTAAAAACAAACCGACGAAAACGCAGTGGGGTCGGAGCTGAAGGCGGAGAAGTAGTTATTAAAAGTTTTATTCAATGAACGAGGATATTTTTTTTGATTCTATTGTTTTTCCAAACATAATTGGCCAGGTAAATTCTTTGAGTAATTTTTGTAAACCTTGCCTAATTTTTACATCAGTTGTCTCAACAAGGTCTTTTAGAATAAAAAAATTATATCCTTTTGAAAAACCCCCTTTAATAGTGGAATCTACACAACCATCACTAAATATTCCGGATACAAGTAAATGTTGGATATTCTTCTTTTTCAAAAATTGGTTTAACTTGTCGTTGGTAAAGGCATCGTAGCTATTCTTTGTAAAAACGGGATCATTGGGATCGATTTCAAAAAAGAATTTTTCGCTGAAGCCTGTATCGTCGTCGGTGTAGTATTTACACCTTGGATCTTTGTATAGCTCGACAATGTTTTTTGCCAAAAATTCTTTTTTCCACGGAACACAATTGATGTAGACAACTTGACCACCCATGGTTTTATATTTTTTAATAAACTCCTGAAGTTTTGGAATCATCTTTCTGATTTTGCTGAAAGATATCCCCCATTTTGGAATCTCGCAATCGAGATGAGAACAGGAGTTTATGATGTCTATTACCAACAAGGCGGTATTTTTGATTTTGACTTTGGATTTCATTAAACCAATTTTAATTGAATAAAAATTTAATAACTATTTTGTCTAACGTTTCAGTATGGGCGAAGTCACGCCGACTGATAAACTATCTTACATCAGTCAAGAGATTTGGAGAAACGAACGCAGAGAGTGGATCGACCATACCGTGTTGTGCGACCCGAACGAAAAGCGGTAAAATTTTTCCTAACCGCTTAAGAGAGAATGCAATGGGGTCGTAGGAGTGTAATCACGACAAAGAAGTAAAAATCGTCTAAATTTTCTTTTGATCGTTGGGAATTGAAGGCCAGCGGATAGTAAGGACTAGAGTTTCTTCTAGAACAGACCAGCTATGACTAACTCCCCCCTTCCAGTAAACATAATCTCCTTCATTTTCCAAAACGACTTCTCGGTTTTGATCAGGAAATTTTAAAGATGTTTTGCCTCTAATTAGTATGGCAAGGGTTTTGGACCGTGAGTTGGTTCCAAGACTGTCTTTTGACTCGCCAGGCTGGTGTAAACCCCATTTGATTTCTAAGTCATTGGTTTGAAATGGAGAGCCTGGCTCCATAAAATAGCCCAAAACCCACAGATTGCCATTCCTTTTATCAATAACTTCTTTAAAATTTCCGTTTATTACTTGATTCATAGATTTAGACGATTTTTATTTTGCACAACGTTTCGGTATGGCCGAAGTCGCCAATTGTTAGACTGCCCTATTTTAGAACAATTGATAGCGATTTGGGAGAGGAGGTGCAACTGAACGAACCGGCTATACCGTGTTATATGACCTGAAGCCAAACTGCTATAATTTTTTCTTTAAGCAGTTGGCTGAAAGTGCAACGGGGTCGAGTACCGCAGAAAGTCAACATTCTTTTTTTCTATAAATAATTGGCGGGCGAGGAACGGAGAAGTATTTTGCCAGCCTTTTAATACATATCCCAGTTTTGAAAATTTTCCGAAAATCCAAGTATTGCCTCTATTTTGTTAGGAGTAAAGTTAGGGTCAAGTAAATATACAGTTAGTCTCAAATGGCCGTCCACTACCACTAAATCAGCATTGTGATTTTTGGCAATCAGAATAGTTTCGATAAATTTTTGACCTTTCTTTAACGCATCAAGAGCATTCCAAAAATGCTGATTATTTTGTCTAAATATCTCTACACCTTTTCTAATATTCAGAGCTCCTTCTGAAACAAGACGAGTGCCATTTGAGAGTTCATTCCAATAGTCATAATCGATATACTTGACCTTTTTCAAATCAATTTTTGTTAATAATACTCTATTCCACGAGACATTTTTCGGAAAATTTTCAAAGAGATGACCTTCGTCATCAGATCCACCAAAAGATTGCAACAGTTTCTTTCTTAGTTTATTTTCGTTTTGATCCTCAAAGTTTGGATCGTCTATGATTTTTTGATCAGCACCATACTTTTTCATCAACTGCTTCATTTCTTTAGCAAAACGAAAAGACCCCATTTTAGCCTTGAGGAATATAGTGGTCATCTCGTCTTCCGTAATCTTTCTAAGGATTTTCATATTTCTTAGTATAACGATAGGCAAAATATTTCATATAACTAGCGTATATACGAATTGTTTTCGTATATACTACCAAAACTTGTATTAAATGCGAAATCGGGGTAGGGTAGATTATTAATAGGTAATTTTAACATCGGACATGAGAGGGTTACTGTCGGAAACTGAACAAGAATTGCGGGTACGAAATTATAGCCAAAAGACAATAAAAAGTTATTTGGGGTGTTTAAGGACTTATTTTCTTTTTAAGAAATACTCTTTGGATAAGGTTGATCTCGACAGTATTAGGAAATTTTTGGCTTTAAAACAAAAAAGGGGGTGGA
>CAYQNE010000084.1:0-3253 GCA_964418875.1 uncultured Gammaproteobacteria bacterium
GTAGCTCCGAATTGTAATTGTTTTGCCATATTGTTAATAGAAATAAATTTTTAATATTTAATTATTTAATAACTGCCATAATGTCGTCGAATTTGAGAAGTAGAAGTTCAACATTATCTTGTTTGTATTCTTTACCTCCCCATTCACGATAAATAACTAAGTCTTTAGCTTTACAGGGAGCGGTGACTTCTTCACCGTCATCATAAACAGCGCCACCCACGGCTAAAACTGTGCCTTGTTGGGGTTTATCTTCGTGAGAGTCGGGTAAAACGATACCGGAAACGGTGGTTTTTTCCTTGATCTGAGGCTTGACTAAAATATAACCGGGGACGGGGTGGATCTTTGCAGTTGTTTTTGGCATATACAATGATTGAACTTTATAATTTTGCCTGAGAGACAATTGAAGACTGACATTATCAGTCAATCTCCAGGACTGCTAATATTATAACGGGAAGACGTGGAAGGTCAAGAGGGAAGATTGTGAGATTATTTTGAAAAGTTAAAAATGGTGGCCCCGGAAAGCTTAAGATAATCTTCGGCTAGCATAATTATTGAGTCGGTGGGAGAGCCGGCGTTGAAGGCTATTTTTGTATTACTAGCGATTGAATTGTCAACAAAAAGTTCTAAATCTGTTATTGGCTTACCAAAAGGAGGAACTGATCCGGGCTTCAAGCCGGTTAATTTTAAGAGCTCTTCTTTTGTGGCAAATCTAAGTTTTTTGGTATTAAAATGTTTTTTGATGGTAGTTGAGTCTAGTTTCTTAGCGGCACTAATAACAAAAAGTTTGTATGAATCATCAACTTTTAAAACAAGAGCCTTGCCACCGATGGACAGATCCTCTCCTCGAGCTTGAGCTGATTCTTCTGAGGTCTTGGTGGGTTGGTGATGAATTTCCTTAAAATCAATTGACTGAGATTGTAACCAGTTTTTTATTTTTTGAAACATGTGGTATTGAAAATATTTTATCAAAGCATGAGCAATATGGGTTGAGCGATGGCAAGAGCGAACTAGCCATACTGTGTTGTCGGACCTGAGGAGAGGAGAGTAAAATTTCAGGCTTGATACTCTCCGACTGAAAGCGCAGCGGGGTGAGCGAAGCGTAATAGGAGACCGGTACTTTACCTCTTTTTTTTCTGTTCTGAGATGGAAATCACAGGTTCGTAGTGAAACTTGACTTGCATAAATTCACCTAATCTTAGCTTGATCATAGGAAACATAGGCTGATCGACGGCACTAATATCCCAGTTAATCGAGGGATACTTGCTCATAAAAGTATCGAATTTTTCGCTTATGACAAACTCAGCGTGTTCCAGGGCAGAAGGACACTCTTGCCCAACTTTTGGAGCAATCAATTCAATTGCTGGAATGGAATATTCCCTGTAGATAATGGGGGTGTCCAGCTTAAATAATCCTACCCTTCTGCCCCCGACAACATTCTCATCAAACATTTCTCCCATTTCTGAGAATGTTGTCTTGAGGTTGTCATAATCCTCGTCTGAAGGACATTGATATCCTAAATGATCCAGATCATAGCCTGTGATATCTATACCGACCTTGTTGATGTTTGCGAAAAATCGATCTAAAAAAGAAGTAAAGTTTTCTAATTTCATTATTGGTCTCCTATTATGTTGTACAATGGACAGCGTATGTACGAAGTCGTGCCGACTGTTACAATTGTATTTTACCAACAGTCAAGTGATTTGGGAGAAGAGGTGCAACCGAATGAACCGGCTATACCGTGTTATATGACCTGAGGAGGTTTGTTAAAATTTTTGAGAACAAACCGACGAAAGTGCAACGGGGTCGAACGAAGAGAGAAGTAGATTTTTGTTCGATTCTTTTTTCACTCTCCTTTTCATTTCCTCTTGGCGAAAAAAAGAGGGGTTAGGGGTGAATTTTTTGAGGTGAATTATAAGATGGCTTTGGCTCCCCGCCTTGGAGGAAGTTAGAACTGCGGTGTGTTCAATTTAATTGCATTTTCAATTAAATCTCTTCCCTCTTCAATTTCTCTATCCCCATAAGGAAATAATTGAGTGTGCGTAGCCCAAATTTCCCACAATCCTTGGGATAGACAATAAAACTTGAGTCTAGTCATTTCTTCCCCTGAAACTTTTTTGATATCGCAACCTTTGAGAAAATATGATGAGTCAAAGTCATCGCCTAGTTGAAAATTTATCGGTAGTTTTTGTAAATCATAAAGCGGGTCGGCAATGGTGGCAAACTCAAAGTCAAAAATTCCAGCGATGTGGTTATTATTTATACGAATGTTGTTCGGACTAAAATCGCCGTGGGCTAATCTGCCGATCCCTTGCCAATCGGAAATTAAATTATAATCATCAAATAGTTTTTGAATTTCATTATTGGTATTGTCGGTTAAATAGCAATTATCTTTAATCACCTGCCAATAAGTTTGAAAATCTTGTTTTTCTTTCTTAACCCAAGTTTCAATGTCACCAAAAAGTTGTTGATTTTCTAAGTCAGTGGAAGTGACAGAGTGAATTTTTTTTGCAATCTCGCCAAGTTCAAACGATATTTGTTTCTTTGAATCAAAGTCAAGGCTTTCAAACCCGTCTTTTAGATTTTTTCCAGGAATAAAATCAATAAGCAAGAAAGGTCTACCAATTAACTGGCAAGAGTCATCAAAGCCAATGAATTTTGGGGTGGGAATTGAAAATTTTGGTAGTAAATTAAATAATATTGATTCTTTTTTGAGTTTGTTTTCATTTCCTGATTCACTCAAATCAATTCTTAAAACATATTTTTGGTTAATTAAAAAGACGGGGTTAATTGTGCCGATTTTATTTTCTTCAACAGATTCAAGTTTCCCCAGTCCAAATTTCAAAAGTATATTTTCAACTTTTTTTGAATCAATGGCATATTGTTTCACTTGGATAGTTTAGCAAAAGTTCCAGGGTCCACGACGGGGTATGAGTTTATAAGAATTTTTTACCGTAAAGATAGGTAAAATGTGAGTTGACTCCCCGCACTGGACTATGTTCGAACTAGTTTAACTACTCCCCCTCAAAATAATAATTTGGTTTTATCCCCCTAAAATGTTTTTATTTCTTAATAAAAAGCCCAGCAAAAAATCTTAAAATTAAAAACGTATTTTGGACAACGTTTCAGTTGACTGAGAGTGCAACGGGGCTGAGCGTAAGCGAAAAGCTTTGAAATAAACCACTGCTCTTTCTATTTCCTTTTGACGTCTGCTTTTATCATTTTCACAATTTCAGGAAATTCAGATATTGTAAAA
>CAYQNE010000085.1:0-3239 GCA_964418875.1 uncultured Gammaproteobacteria bacterium
AACCCACCATGCCAAACCCCGGAAAACCTTTTTTGGCTACATTGACCTCCACATCAATTTCTATTGCCTCCATGCCCAAATTAGCCGCACTCGACACCTTAGTTAACACTCTTACACTTTAACAAATTTATGTCTGATTAATAAATTAATCCAAAATCAGTTAAAATAAACCCATGTCAACCACTGTTTCCGTCATTATTCCCTGTTACAACGAAGAAAAGTATTTACCTGCCTGTCTAAAATCTTTGGCCAAACAAACCCGCCCGGCCGATGAAATAATCATTTCTGACAACGGCTCTACCGACCAAACCGCCAAAATTATTAAAAACTTTGCTTCCGTCTTACCAATAAAATATGTTTTTGAACCCCAAAAGGGGATCATCAACGCCGTTCAAACCGCCTGGCAAGCCAGCCAGGGAGATTTGATTGTTCGCACCGATGCTGACTGTATTTTCTCTCCCTCCTGGTTGACCAAAATCATCAATCATTTCGACACCGACCCTCTTTTAGCTGCTTGCGGCGGTCCCTGCCGTTCTTTAGAAAATAATCTGCTGATGAAACTGCTCATGAGACTCGCCTACCCTCTTTCCGATCTTTATTACCTGTCTCGATTCGGCTTTCAACTACTCCCTGGGGCCAATTGCGCCCTCAGGCAATCCGTTATCAAAAGTCTCGGCGGTTACCAATCTCAAAACAACAAAAACTTTACTGAAGATGTCCTCTTGTCTTACCGTCTTCACCAACAAGGTTTTCGAGCCAAACGCTTTCCTGATTGCTACAACTACACTTCTACTCGTCGCTTTTCATCCAATCCCAAGGAAATATGTCTAGCCGTTCTCGGCACCCTTAACCCCAGTTTTTATAAAGAAAAAATTTAACAAACGGCTTACTTCTTAAAAAATTTTTTCATCCATTTCAACCCTTCTTTGGCCTTGGCATTTTTATCAAAATGTTGTCTGGCCGGAGCCAGTTTTTCAATCAACCAATCCGTTAATCCGTTCTTCAAATCCAAAGGAAAAAGCTTCCCCGACTTATAATCATTCACCAAGTCGGTCAATTTTTCATAAACTACCTTGCCCCCATACCTCTTGTCCCTCTTGATTTCAAACTGTCCCTCTTCTTCTCCCCAAAAAACCAATTTTCCCACCCAGTTAATCAAGGGATTATGTTCAACCTCCCGGGGAGGTCCGTAAGCTCCTCGGATTTTTTCTCTGATTTCATCCGGACTGTCATGAACAAAAATAGCCGAACTTGGTTTTGACTTACTCATTTTCAAACTTTCCTCGTCACCTTTCCCCTTGGTTGGCCCTTCCAACCCGGCGATCAAAGCATTGTGTACCGCCACCGGAGCTATTTTGTCACCGTTCTTATCCATCAAAGGTTTTATTTTCAGTTTTTTGGCCACTTGTCGAGCCACTACATGGGCTTTTCTTTGATCCATGCCCGCATGGGCCAAATTAACCCCCATGGTAAAAATATCGGCCACTTGCAATGGGGGATAGAAGAGAGTGGCCATTTTGACATCCTCGCCTTGTTGCTTCCCCATAATCGAAATCGATCTCAAATTGCGCGACAAAGTCAAATGTTGGCCTACTTCCATAAAAGTTTCCCAATGAGTTATATTATTTTCATACAAATCTCTCCCCATGATAAATTCCACCTGTTTTTCATCAACTCCCCAACACTTCAACGAAGCTACCATGGCTTCTTTAAAATAATTCTCCGTCGCCCATCGAATATTTTTCCAATTTCCCCCCAACTTGTTATTCAAATAAGAATGAAAATCAGCCAAAAACACCCGGCATTTTACCCCAACCTGCAAAAAATCAGCCACTTTCCCCATTGTCACCAAACCGGTACCCAAGTGCACCATGCCGGAAATCTCAAAACCGATGTAGTGAGATAGGGGAGTGCCGGACTCAATTAAACGGCTCAAATCGGCTTCCGTCAATATCTCTTGGCAATTCCGGCAAATCAGTTTTATCTTTTCTTCCTTGGTCATATTTGATTCTATCAAATTCACGACTGTATGGCTCTTCTGATATGGGCTCGAGTCGAAGAACTTTTTGCCAGCTTTAACCAGCCCTTATTGGCATTGATTTTTTTACCTGTCAATATCTCCACCATATCACCCATTTTTAGTTTTTTACCCATCTTGGCTATTTTCCCGTTTATTTTAATCCCCTGACATCGATCGCCCAGATCCGAATGAATTCGATAAGCCAAATCTAGCCCACTGCTTTCTTTGGGCAGTTGGATAGTGTCACCTTTGGGTGTAAAAACATAAACAAAATCGGTCAACACTTTAATTTGATAATTTTTTACTCCCGCTTTACTTTTTTGCCATTGGAGCAAATCTTTTACCCATTTGTATCCTCCACCACCTTTGTCCTGTCCGTATTTATAGGCAATATGCGATGCCGGTCCAAATTCATTGAATTCATGCATTTCAAAAGTCCGAATTTGTACCTCCACCGTCAACCCTTTTTTCCAATTCAAAGTTGTTTGTAGCGATCGATAACCATTCGGTTTCGGCGTTGACACATAATCATCAAACTCACCATCAATATAAGGATATTTTGCATGTAACAGCCCCAACATCACATAACAATCCCCTATTTTTTCAGTTAAAATCCTAACACCAACCCTGTCCTTCACCTCCTTCTCTTTCATTTTACAAAAAGTACTATACAAACTCTTTATTCGCCCCACAACCTCCACCCCGTTTAAATGATTTATTTTTAGCATCTTTCCCATATCAATTTTAATTGCCTCCAGTGCCATCAATTCGTTCTTTCTGTTCTTTAACAACTCTTTTTCCAATTTCTTCGACTCTTTTGGGTAGAGAATTCTAAAAGCAATATCGTCCAGCCTCTTTTTAAAATAATGCATTCCCACATATTCGGCTATCGGCCCATAAATCCCAAAAATTCGCCGGGCATATTTTTTCTGTCTTGATAACGGTAAATACTCAATGGTCAGACCATTATGCAATTTGTCCACCAATCGGATCATCAAGATCCTGACATCATCCACCGATGAAAATAAAAATCGCTTAAACACCTCTATGCTGGTTTGGTGTACCTCAATCCCCTTGGTTTTTTTCCTCACTTCAGTCAGTCCATCTACCAACAAGGCCACCTCATCACCGAATTTATCGGCAATCTGGTTAATTGTTACTCCGGCATCTTCCACGCAATCATGTAGCAAGGCCGCCTTTATGGCCGCCACTCCCACAT
>CAYQNE010000086.1:0-3182 GCA_964418875.1 uncultured Gammaproteobacteria bacterium
AACTTTTGAAGTTGCTTCTAAATTAAGTAAAATCTATCCCCAATTTCCCGCCCTTTTTTCCCAGGTCGATAACAATAATACTCCTCAGGCCATTAAACTGGTCGGCCTGCTTCTCTCCTCGACGGAAACTTATCTGGAAAAACACTTGGCCATTGCCTCCATTTCCTACCAACAACTCAAAAAAAACCATTTGTCTAAATCAGACGGTAGTGGTATTAGCACTGCCAACATCCTCAAAAGTGTCATCGGATGGAATATTGCCGTTACTCTTTTTGAAATCAGGCCGGGAGTTGTCCGTGCCAGTTTCCGTACCCGTCAACCCCAAAAGTATAATTTGGCCAAAATTGCCGCCACCACCGGGGATGGCGGAGGCCATCCGGCCGCCGCCGGGGCTACTCTCAATTACACCCTAGAGTCGGCTAAACAGGAGATTGTTGCCATTATTCATCGCCTCCATCCCGATTTAGGCAAAAAATAATCTTTGCTACAATTAATTTATGAAGACTAAAAATAAAGATCAATCGCAAACCCAATTGACCGACCAATTAGACCGACTTAACCGAAAACTGGGCACCATTAACCTCAACAAAAGCCGCTTCTTTGTTTATAATGCCAATCCCGCTAAATTTGCTTTCTATAATTTTATTGCCGGCGTTTTTCATTCTTTGGGCTCTCTTTTTGGCACCCTGGTCATTGCCGTCGTTATATTTTATTTCATTTCCACCATCGACTTTATCAAACCGGTTACTGACTGGATAGAAACAGTCGGCAGTCAAGTTAATTGGCAAAAAATCATGCCCCTGCCCGACCCTTCCTCAATCGACTTAAACCAATCCCACCCGGATAAAAACCTCTTTGATTAAATTAAGCCGTTTCTACCTGATTTTAGCCATTATCACCATTCCCGCTCTCTTCTTTTTTGTTTTTTCATCAAGCAAATCACCGCCGCCGCCATCTCAGTCACTGCCATCCGTCAATCTGCCTCCGTCGTCATCGTCGCCAACCGGTACAATTTCCCTTAGCCCCACCCCCACCTCTTTCCCCGCCAAACATTTAATAAAAACCACCTTTATCCCCCAGGCTCCCCAGAAGAATTGGGATCAGCCCTGGCAAGATGCCTGTGAGGAAGCCGCTCTGCTAACCGTTGCTTTCTATTACCAAAACAAACAACCCAGCCAAGAAGAAATGGTCAGCTCAATTTTAAGCCTGATTGACTATCAAGCCACTCAAGGGTTCAAAAAAGATGTCGATATTGACCAAATGGCCACCATCGCTTATGACTACCTCAATCTAAAATACCAAATAATCCTCCAGCCGAATTTAACCGATATAAAAAGTTATTTAATCAGAGACATTCCGGTTATAATTCCCGCCAACGGTAAACAACTTTTTGCCGAAAATCGTCACTTTGCCAACGGTGGTCCCTATTATCACAATCTGGTTATTTTGGGTTACGATGACAAAAAAGAGCAATTTACCGTCCACGATGTTGGTACCCGTCATGGCGCCTATTTTAAATATTCATACCGTCTCCTTCTGGCTAGTATCCACGACTTTCCTCCATCCCAACTCAAACAAGATATCGAACAGGGTGACAAAAAGGCCCTGGTTTTGCTAAAATAGACCCATGAAAATAACCAGCCTAATTCTCTTTCTCTCTATTTTTGCTTCATCTCTTTGTCTGTCAGCTTGTTCTCTTATTCCTCAAAAAACCTCTACCGGTGATGACTCGGCTGACGATCAAAGTTTTGAAACCGTCACCGACGATCAACCATCTTCAACTGACTCCGCCGATCAAGCCACTGACACTATGGTGGCTATCAATACTGTCCACGGCCAAATTGTCATTAAACTTTTCCCCGACCACTGTCCTCGTACCGTCGAAAATTTTTTAGACAAAGTTAATTCCGGTTTTTACGACGATCTTACTTTCCATCGAGTCGAACCCGGATTTGTGGTTCAGGGTGGAGATCCCCAAGGCAACGGCACCGGTGGCGGCATTATTAAATCCGAAATCAATCAAATTCCCTTTAAACGAGCTTCCGTCGGTCTGGCCCGAGGTGGCATTAAAGAACAGAGCAACGATGCTCAATTTTTTATCTGTCTGGCCGACTCCACTTGCCAATCTCTCACCAACCAATATGTCAATTTCGGTCAGGTGGTTCTCGGCATGGATGCGGTTGATCAGATCAGGGTAGGGGACAAGATCAATTCCGCCATCACCCAGACCAAATAAAACACCAAGATGATAAAATGTTTCTGTGGACCAAGAAGTCAAACAAACAGCTAATTTTGGCTTGAAAGTAGTTGTCAGACTACTTCTCTTTTCTTTAGCTATATACCTAGCCATCTCCTATTTTTCCCGTTATACCAAACAGCCGGAAGCCCTAAATGACCCCACTATTTTGGGCCAAGAGATTGACAATCAGCCCCATATCAACCTAAAACCCCTTTTTGACCAAGCCTATCAATCACTTCCACCCGATAGCCGCCAAAAACTCGAAAACATCAACCAAATTCCTGTTATAATTTACACTCAAGAAAAGCTCCAATACCTAAAAGACCAAATGAAAGACTTTCCTCGTCGCCAAATCAATCAACTCAAAAAAGAGATTATTCAAAGTGTCTACCAAGATCTTATGAAGGATGTCGAAGGGGATTCTCCTTAAATAAAACCATAACAATGATTATTATTACCCAGCTCAATCGTCAATTGAACCAACTCAAGAAAAAAATCAATTTTGACGGTTTGACCAAACAAATCAAACAACTCGATTGTCAACAGCAAGACCCGGCCTTCTGGAATAACTCTCGAAAGGCCAAACAAGTCTCCACTACTCTTTCTCATTTGGAAAAAGATGTCTCCATTATCAAGCAATTAGAAAAAGATATAAAAAATGCCGAAGAATTCAACCAAATCCTTACTACTCAACCAGATCTTTCTTTGCAACAAGAGCTGGATAAATCCATAGAGCAGATCAAAACAAATTTATCCCTATTGGAAAACAAAACCTATTTATCTGGTAAACACGATCAAAACTTTGCCATTCTTTCTATTCATTCAGGTCAAGGTGGTACCGAAGCCATGGACTGGACCGCCATGTTACAACGCATGTACATGAAATTTTTTGACAAGCAGAAATGGCCATACCAAATTTTAGATATTCAGCCAGGAGAAGAAG
>CAYQNE010000087.1:0-3138 GCA_964418875.1 uncultured Gammaproteobacteria bacterium
TCGTCCACGAATTATGTCACCTAAAGGAATTCAACCACTCCAAAAAATTTTGGCAAACCCTAACCACCTATGACCCTCACTCTCGTGCCAACAACCTCTGGCTCCGTCAGCGGGGGACTGGGCACTACATCATCAAGCCCTAAATCTCTATCTCTATCCCCACCGGACAGTGATCCGAACCTGTCACCTCAGTCAAAACAACAGCCTTTTTCACCTTGTTTTTCATAGCTTTGTCTACAAACACATAATCAATCCGCCAGCCCACATTTCTGGCTCTGGCTCCGCTTCGCATCGACCACCACGAATAAGTTTCCTTTTTCGGATAAAGCCTTCTATAAGTATCCACCCATCCGGCTTTCACCAGTTTATCCATCCATTTTCTTTCAATTGGCAAAAACCCCGAAATTCCTTCATTTGCTTTTGGTCTGGCCAAATCAATCTCCTTGTGGGCTGTATTCACATCTCCGCAAAAAATCACTTTTTCCCCTCTTTGTCTCAAGTCATTTATATATTTCAAAAAATGCTCGTAAAACTTCATCTTGTAATTCAACCGGCCCCGGTCCCTTTTGCCGTTGGGAAAATAAACATTGAGTAAAGTAAACTCGTCAAATTTTGTTACCAACACCCGACCTTCTTCGTCCCAATCATTATCCCTGTTCCCCTCAATTACCTTTTTTGGCTCCACTTTTGTCAATGTGGCCACCCCCGAATAGCCGGCCTTTTCCGCCGAATTCCAGTATGACAAATAACCCTTTGGCACTTTTAATCCCTCAGGTAACTGATCTTCCCTGGCCCTGGTTTCCTGAAAACAATATATATCCGCCTTGTCTTTTTTCACAAATTTCCATAAGCCCTTTTTCGCCCCCGCCCTTATACCATTTATGTTCCAGGAAACTATTCTAACGCTATCCATTTTTCCCATATCCCTTTGCCTGGAGACTAAATGACTTAAAATAAATACCCCTTCTTTCCATCAAGACGTCATGACTGCCTTCTTCAATTATCTTTCCCTTATCAATTACCAAAATCCTCTGTGCTTTTCTTACCGTTGAAAACCTATGCGAAACTATTAATACAGTATTGCTTATGTTTTCCTTATATATTCGGTTAAAAATTTTGCTTTCAGAAATAGCGTCTATGCTGGAGGTCGGTTCATCAAGCACCAATACCGGAGCATTTTTATGTAACACTCTAGCTATGGCAATTTTTTGCCATTGTCCCCAACTCGGCTCTTCCCCGCCATAACGTCGGCCCATTATTGTCTCCAGCCCCATTTTATATTGCGTCACCAATGACGACACCTGGGCTCTTTTCAAAGACAGCAACACTTTCTCTTTTTTTCTGCTTCTTGTATCGCCGATAATCACGTTATCCTTTAAGCTTAGGTTTTGGTAAATGTTATATTCTTGGAACAAAATCCCCAACCTTCCATACCAATCTTCGATTTTTACCTCTTTCAAATTTCTTCCGTTAATATATACCTCTCCCAAAGTTGGGTTATAAAATCGACACAATAATTTAATTATGGTACTTTTCCCGGCCCCATTGGCCCCCACCAAGGCAATTTCTTCTCTGGGTTTTATTTTTAAATTAAAATTTTTCAACACCCATCTTTTAGCCCCCGGATACCTGAAACTAACATTTCTTAGTTCAATTAAAGGTACCTTTCTACCCTTTAACCTCTTCCGACCATCAACAATTTTCGTCTCTAATTCCATTACTTGCTTAAAATAACCTATATAACTTATTTGCTCCGAAATATTCATCCATCGGCTAAACGCACTCGAAAAGGCCCCGCCCGTCCTTTGGATTACTCCGTAATAAAAAGTGAACATTCCAATTGATATCCACCCTGATCTGATATCTTTGGCAACTACCACCAAACATATCCCCACCACAAAAAAACTCACCAAAGAACTTAGCAAATTATAACGAATTCGGTTTTTATGAAGTCCTGTCATTTCCACGGATATGTCATCAACCAATTGATCATATTTATCCTTCAAAAATGGTATGGCCTTGTTTATTTTTAGCTCAGCCAAATATTTTTTATCGGTTAAGTCAGAATGAATAGCCCACCCCAGTCTATTTTTTTTAATGTTTTTATTAAAATTACACCACCCTTTTTCTATCCACTTCTTGCTCACTACCTGCTTGGGAATTTGCCCCAACAATAAAATAATCGCCAAATACCAATATCTCTGGACCAGTATTATTAACACTGCCGTCAGATTAAACGCTTGAGCAATCAAGACTATGATATCCCTCATTACTTGCTCGCTTCGCCATCTATAATCATCTCTTACCTTCGCCATCAAACTGGTCGTTTTTACATCTTCCAGTTGTTGATAATCGAGAGAAGCAACTTTACTTAAGTACAATTTTTTTAATTTATTTGTTGCTTCTAAATCAAATATTCTTCTACAAATCCAAATAACATTTTGACCCATCCGGGAAATTACCGCCACCACAAACAAGGCTATTAAGCTTTTCTTCCAAGCCGTTGAATCGTTTTGGAAAAACAAAATCAGGTCATCCAAAAACGTCGAAAAAAAACGTGTTTCTACTATCGGCAATAAAGCGATGGCGATCTGAAGACCCAGCACCAGGAGCAAGGTGTTCGGCACCATCTTCCAATAAAGCTTAATTATCCATCTTAAGGTTGCCACTGTCGCCTTCCAGTTTTTTTTCTCCATCTCCTCCACAAACCTATTATACAATCCCAACAGAGTTTCTCCTTATCCCAAACCTTTGATAAAATATATCACCAGCGGCCCCGCAACGGCAGGGTGCAACGGTCTGTAACCCCGCCACTGCGGGGCGACTCCTGCCAACAAATGCACTTCGTATACCTACTCAAAAGCCAAAAAGACGGCAAATTATACATAGGGTCTTCTTCAAAATTAAGAGCAAGATATATTGATCATCAAAAAGGACGAGTTAAATCAACTAAAAACAGGCGCCCTCTAAAGTTAATTTACTATCAGGCCTTTCTATCAAAAAAAGATGCTACCAGAGAAGAGCGTTATTTAAAATCAGGTGGCCACGCTCACCAACTTCTTTGTCAACGTGTCAAAAACAGCCTTAACTCTGATAAAATATATCACCAGCGGTAGCAAAGCGGTTATGCAATGGTCT
>CAYQNE010000088.1:0-3032 GCA_964418875.1 uncultured Gammaproteobacteria bacterium
GCCCATCTGCGCCCTATCTCTCGCCGGGAAGCCTATCTAGCCGATGTCACTTACGGCACCAACAATGAATTCGGTTTTGACTATCTGCGTGATCATATGGCTCCCAATCTAGCCAAAGTGGTCCAGCGATCTCATCATTTTGCCATTGTCGACGAAGTTGACTTTGTTTTAATCGATGAAGCCCGTACCCCTCTGATTATTTCTTCTCCCAACAATGCCCCTGTAGATAAATATTACAAATTTGCCAAGATCGCCAACGATCTTCAGTCTTCCGACTATGTTATCGACGAAAAAGCCAAATCAGCCACTCTGTCTGAATATGGTATTCGCAAAGTCGAACGCACCCTGTCGGTCAAAAACTTATATGAAGAATCTTTTGCCACCATTCATTACATAGAAAACGCCATTAAAGCCCAAACTCTATTCCACAAAGATAAAGATTATGTCGTTAAGGACGGTCAAATCATAATTGTCGACGAGTTTACCGGCCGTCTCATGCCCGGTCGTCGCTGGTCGGATGGTCTTCATCAGGCCATCGAGGCCAAGGAAAATGTTACCGTCCAGCAGGAGTCTCAAACTTGGGCCACTATCACCTTTCAGAACTATTTTCGTTTGTATCAAAAACTTTCCGGCATGACCGGTACCGCCGCCACCGAGAGTGAGGAGTTCAAAAAGATCTACAACTTGGATGTTATTCGGATTCCCACCCACAAACCCTTGGTTCGCCTTGATAACCATGACCTGATTTTCAAGACCAAAGCCACCAAATATGCCGCTCTGGTTGGCGCTGTTACCAAGTTTCACCAAAAAGGCCAACCGGTTTTAATCGGCACCACCTCCATCCAAAACAATCAAATCGTTTCCTCCCTGTTGCGTAAAAAAAATATTCCCCATCAACTTTTAAACGCCAAAAACCACAATTCCGAAGCCGCCATTATTGCCAAGGCCGGTATTAAAGGCGCCATCACCGTTGCCACCAATATGGCCGGTCGAGGTGTTGACATCATTTTAGGTGGCCCCAAAGGTGACAGAAAACTATCACTTTGGCAAAAAGACCATGATGAGATTGTTAAAATGGGCGGACTGGTCGTCTTGGGTACCGAACGTCACGAATCCCGTCGTATTGACAATCAATTACGCGGTCGGGCCGGTCGTCAGGGCGACCCCGGTCATTCCCAGTTCTACATTGCTCTGGACGATGATCTTATGCGTATCTTTGGCGGAGAGCGCATCAGTACCTTAATGACTCGTTTTAATATGCCGGACAACACCCCCCTGACTCACCCCATGGTCTCTCGGGTTTTGGAACAAATTCAAATCAAGGTTGAGGGTTATAATTTTGATATCAGAAAAAATTTAGTTGAATACGATAATGTCATCAACAAGCAACGATCCATTGTTTATGACCTGCGTGACCGTACCCTCAAAAACGACAAAAAACATCCGGGGCGTAACCAAAAACAAGCCTTTATGTACCTGTCTCGCCAATTGAAATCCTTAATTGATATTCACACCAGCTCGGCCACCGGTAATTTTGAGGCCACCAAAGCAGTTTTGGAATTTTCCGAAATCTTACCCTTGGATGAACCCAGTCGTCAAAAATTGAGCCAAAAACTGAGCCGGTCGGACAACCCGGCCTCACTCCTGCTTCAACTGTTAAAAGGCCAATGGCAACAACGACTGGATCACTTTGGCCGAGAAATTGGCTCCAACATTCTGACTTTTTCTATCATTAGCACCCTTGACCCTTTGTGGGTGGACCATCTGACTGCTTTGGATAATCTCCGTCAAAGCATCAGTCTCCAATCCTATGCCCAAAAAGATCCCTTGATTGAATATCGTAAAGAGGGTTACCAAATGTTTCAGGAGCTGATGGGTAAATTCGAATATAATTTAGCCAGAAAACTTTTTCGTCTTCAACCTACCCGCCCTGGTGAGTCGGTTCAACCCCCCCCGGATCTATCTCCTCAAAATGTCACCGAAGCCAGGGGAAAATTGATGGCGCCAACTAAAACCGAACAGAATCAACCGGCTCCTGCCATCGACCCATCAGCCCCTCGGATCAAACCGGTCCAATCATCGGCCAATACTCCCGGCCGTAACGATGACTGTCCTTGCGGTAGTGGTAAAAAATATAAAAAATGTTGTTATCCCAAATTTGGTTAAAATAAAACAATGAAAAATTTCGCCCGACTGGCCGCCAAAATAAAAAAACAAATCGACGAATCTTCTCGCATCCTTCTTCATCTCCATCCCGGTCCCGACGGTGATTCTGTCGGTTCGGCTCTGGCTTTTTATCATGCCCTAAAACATCTCAAAAAAAACGTCGAAATCATCGGTGGTGACTCACCTCTTCCCGGCTATTTATCTCATCTGCCCGGTTTCAAGCACATCAAACCCCAAACTTATTTTCAAACCGACCTGGATCGTTTTGACCTTTTTATCATTCTTGATTCCGCCGCTCCCAAAATGATCTCCTCTCTCAACACCGTTGTTTTTCCTCCTCATCTTAAAACCATTGTCATCGATCACCATTCCACCAATCCCGGCTTTGCCGATATCAACCTCATCGATACCACTGTTCCCGCCGCCGCTCAAATAGTTTACTCTCTTTTTTCCTCTTGGAAAATCAAAATCACTAAAAAAATTGCCGCTTGTCTTTTGACCGGCATTTACACTGATAGTCAGTTTAAATATGACCAAACCAGCTGGAAAACTTTTGAAGTTACTTCTAAATTAAGTAAAATCTACCCCCAATTTCCCGCCCTTTTTTCCCAGGTCGATAACAATAATACTCCTCAGACTATCAAACTAGTCGGCCTGCTTCTGTCTTCGGTGGAAACTTATCTGGGAAAACATCTGGCTATCGCTTCCATTTCCCATCAACAACTCAAAAAAAACCATTTATCCAAGTCAGACGGTAGCGGCATTTCTACTGCCAACCTCCTCAAAAGTGTCATCGGTTGGGATATTGCCGTCACTCTTTTTGAAATCAGACCGGGGGTTGTCAAAGCCAGTTTCCGCACCCGCCA
>CAYQNE010000089.1:0-3011 GCA_964418875.1 uncultured Gammaproteobacteria bacterium
GGGGTAAAACATCAAATTTGAAATCTGAGCCGTGATAAAAAATGCCAATAGGGGGGGTAATGGCAAAGTGATAAGTATCGGGAATAGAGTGGGACACTCTAACCGGATCAATGGTGAAAACGCCCTTAGAGATAGGAGGAGTAGCGTCATCATAGGTTTGAATATTAGCTCGAATCTTGGTTTCGGCTAATCTGGCTTTTATAAAAGCGGTGGCCAGACGAGGAGCAAAAATGGGAATTTTGTCTCCCAAAAGAGGCAAGATAAAACGAACAGCCCCAATATGGTCTTCGTGGCCATGAGTAATGAAAATACCCAAGATTCTGTCCTTTTTGTCTTGGAGATAATGAGTGTCGGGGATTTGTAGATCGACGCCAAAATCGTCTTCTTCGGGAAAACCGACGCCGCAGTCAACAATGATAATTTGGCTTTTTTTGAAATCTCCGTTGGGAATAAATTCGTAAACGAACATGTTTTGAGTGACGTCACCAAAGCCTCCCAGGGAGGAAATTCTGACTGAGTCATGGTTTTTATTAAAGCTGCGGACCGGATTGACCGATCTGGAAAAATTTTGTTGTATATTGATTTTTCTGTTTTTTGTATTCATATTATTTTTTGTATTCATAGTTTTTGTTTATTGTCATTTTGAGTCCCCACTAGAAGTGGGCAGGCGGTTCAGTATGACAGATTATTTAATTTTATCTAAAAATTTGCCTATTTGTTTAAAGTCATTTTGTAAAGCGGTCAGCATGGCACCATTACGCAAACCGGCGGAGGGGTGATAGACCGGAATTATGGTTAGATCAATCCCCTGCCAAGAAAGTTTTTTAATTTGTCCGCGGACTTGACCGATGTAATCAGCCGGAAAAAAGAAGTTAAGAGCAAAGCGTCCAAGGGTAATGATAACTGGTGGCTTGATAATTTGCAACTGGGCTTTTAAAAAAGGGGTGCAGACTTTGATTTCGTCCGGTTGGGGATTACGATTATCGGGGGGACGGTGTTTTAAAATATTGCAGATAAAAACATCTTTTCTTTCTCGATTGATTGAGGCCAAAAGTTTGTCTAAAAGTTTACCGGATCGACCAACAAAAGGAAGACCCTGCTGGTCTTCGTAGTATCCGGGGGCTTCACCGATGAAAACAATTTTGGCGTTGGGATCACCGGCGCCGGGAACAGGGTTGGTGGCGGTCTTATATAAGGAACACTTGTGGCAATCTTTGATCAAAGAGGCGATGTATTTTAGTTTTTGAGAGTTAGTGACGGACATCAGTCGAGAAATTTAAGGGCTAGAGTAAGGAGTAAAAGAAGGAGAAGGAAAAACGACGGCGCGAGCTTGGTTTTGAAAATATAAAGATATGAAGAAAAGTCCGGCGGTGAAAATAATGGACAAAAGAATCATCAGTAAAAGTGAGTTGTCTTTTTTATTTTTTACCATTGAGGAATAAATTGTTTTACGTTCGATTCATCTACCATGACTTTCTCTACTTTCTTTTCTAATATCAGGTGAGCGGTTTTGCGACAAAGACCTTCGATATTTCTTTTGAGGGTACGGACGCCGGCATCGAAACCTAGGGGCCGAATAATCTGGGGCCAGACTGAGGGTGAAATCTGGAGCTCGGTCGGAGACAGACCAGTGTCTCTGAGAGCCCGAGGCAAAAGATGATCTTTGGCGATAGCGGTTTTTTCTTCATCTGAATAAGAGGGCATTTCGATAACTTCGAGTCTGTCTAAGACAGCAGTGGCGATTCGACCGGTATTATTACAAGTGGCACAAAAAAAGACCTGTGATAAATCAAAAGGATTATCAATGTAGTGATCGATGAAACGATTGTTTTGTTCCGGATCAAGGAGTTCGACCAAAACTCCCATGATAGTGTTGAGAGAATCGTCAGCCACCCGATCAATCTCGTCTAACAAAATAACCGGATTCCTGGTTTTGTTTTGGGCCAATCCTTTAATTATGGCTCCAGGTTCGGATTGAGAGTACAAACGGGACCGACCACGAAGATAAAAAGGGTCCCCCAGCCCACCGAATGGAATGCGGATAAACTGACGACCCAGGGCGGCGGCGATAGATTTGGCAATGGTGGTCTTGCCGGTGCCAACCAGACCGGAAAAGAGCAGAATAGGGGCCCGATAACTTTGATTGTTTTGACGATTTTTTTGGAGAATTAACACAGAAATATGTTCTAATATTCGTTGTTTGACTGATTGTAAACCGTGGTGATGTTGGTCCAGTTTTTCTTGGGCAAAATCAAGGTCAAGGACGTCTTGACTTTGATAAGACCAGGGCAGAGAAGTAATCCAGGAAACATAGCGAGAAAAGGACTGATAGTTTTGCCAAAAAGTTTCCGGTGAGTGGGCATTGATTTGTAACTGGAAAAATATCTCCTCTAATTTTTCCCCCATTTGAGGGGGGAGCTTGACCGACTGGGTTTTTTGAACCAATTTGTCAATAGCAGACTGGGTCGAAAGTTTAGGTTCCATTATAAAAAGTATACACTAGGGATTATCGCCTGGGCTTTGGTCGTTGTGATCTGAGACTGGGATCAAATTTGTTGAAGCGAGGAGCTCGATCGTAGACAGGTTGGCGGGCCCGAGGATTGGCACCAGTGGTACCGGGATGAGCGGCCTTAAACTCAGGGGCGGATAATTTTATCTGATGATTCTCATTAAAACCAAGCACTTTAACATGGATTTTGTCACCAATTTTGATTATTTGAGAGGGATCGTTGGTAAAACCGGAAGACAATTCGGAGACATGAATCAGAGCTTCACGACCGGGTAAAAATTCGGCAAAGGCGCCATAGTTTTCCACCCTGGTAACAACGGCGTCAAATTCTTCGCCTATGGCAATTTTTCTAACCATGGATTCAATGTGAAAAGCGGCCTGTTTCAGGTTGGCTTCATCCATAGAAGAGATCGATACCTGGCCTTCGTCGTTAACATTAATTTCAACCTCGTATTTTTTCATCAGCGCCTTAATGGTTTTGCCACCGGAGCCAATAATATCA
>CAYQNE010000090.1:0-2986 GCA_964418875.1 uncultured Gammaproteobacteria bacterium
TAAAATCAAAAGCATTTTTGTACCCCGGCTGTCGGCCAACGAGGCCAGTGTGATTGAAGGAATCAACGTTTATCCGGTGGATAATATCAAAAGTTTGATACGGCATTTGCGGGGAGAAAAGATGATCGTACCTTTAAAAAAGGTGGATCGAAGCATGCTGTTGACCGATTTGGAACCGGAGTTTGATTTTGATGAAGTTTTGGGGCAAGAGATGGCCAAAAGAGCCATGGAGGTGGCGGCGGCCGGAGGACACAACATCCTGTTGATGGGACCGCCGGGGGCGGGCAAGACCATGTTGGCTCGGGCTATACCGGGGATTTTGCCTCAATTGACCGAGGCGGAAAGTTTGGAAGTAACTAAAATTTATTCCATCAGCGGTAATATTCCTCCGGGAGGTTCTCTGGTTAAATATCGGCCTTTTAGAGCCCCACATCATACCACTTCCAAGGTGGGGCTGGTGGGTGGCGGATCCAATCCCCATCCGGGGGAAATATCTTTGGCTCACAGAGGAGTGTTGTTTTTGGACGAATTCGCCGAATTCGGCCGTAATAGTCTGGAGGTGTTGAGACAGCCATTGGAAGACGGTCGGATAAGTATTTCCAGAGCGGCCGGAACGATGGTGTTTCCGGCATCCTTTATGTTGGTGGCGGCGGCCAACCCTTGTCCTTGCGGTTTTTTGGGTGACAATAAGAGAGATTGCCGATGTAGTGTGAACCAAATCATGAACTATCAAAGGAAATTATCGGGACCGATACTGGATCGAATTGATTTGCACCTGAATGTGCCGGCGGTGGATGTCAAAAAACTGATGGTTGATAATAAGGGTAGGCAATTGGAAAGCTCAGCCGGTATCAGGGAAAGAGTAATGAAAGCCAGAAAAATACAAACAAAAAGATTTGTGGGCATGAAGGGAATTTATTGTAATGCCGATATGAAAAATAAACAAATAAAGCAGTTGGTTAAATTGAAAATTGGAGCCAATTTATTGCTAAAACAGGCTATCGGCAAATATGCTTTGTCAGCCAGAACTTATTTCCGATTGATTAAGGTGGCCCGGACCATCGCCGATTTGGACAATAGAGAGGAGGTGGAGGATGGTCACATGGCCGAGGCTTTGCAATATAGAATCAGGATGAGCAATGAAAGATAAAAATTATAGCAAAGGGAAAGAAGGGGAAGTTATGGCCAGAGACTTTTTGGAAAAGAAAGGCTGGCGGTTGGTGAAAATGAATTACACCAATGAATTGGGAGAAATTGACTTGATAATGATTGATAAGTCAGTGCTGGTTTTTGTCGAGGTCAAACTTAAAGTGGGAGAAAAGTACGGTCGACCGGAAGAGATGATCGACCGAAGAAAGTTGTGGAGGATTAGACGGGTAGCGGAAAGATATCTGGGGACGGAAGTGGAAATGGCTAAGAAACATCAACAACACCGGGTTGATGCGGTCTGTATAGTCAAAGAAAATAATAAAGTGGAGAGAATAAGTCATTATGAAAATGTCGAAGGATGAACTATAAGATAAAAGAAATTAAAAAATCGGAAAAGGAATTCCCGGGGATATTAAAAAAAACTAAAAAGTGTCCGGAGAAATTATATTATCGGGGAGAGTGGGATGTGGGACTGTTTGAAAAAAGTTTGGCCATTGTCGGTAGTCGAAAAATGACCCGGTACGGCAGAGAGGTAATAAGCCGATTTATGCCAACATTGGTGGCGGAAGGAGTAACCATAATTTCCGGCTTTATGTATGGGGTGGACTGTGAGGCTCATCGACAATGTGTGGAATTGGGAGGCAAGACGGTGGCGGTGCTGGGTTGGGGTTTGGATTACGAATCGGGAGACATGAGGCTTTATAAAAAAATTCTAGAAAGCGGGGGTTTGATAATTTCGGAATATGAGAAGGATTTTAAAGCGACCCGATGGAGTTTTCCTCAAAGAAATCGGATAGTGTCCGGATTGGCCGGCTTGGGTGTATTGGTGGTAGAGGCGGGAGAAAGGTCGGGCAGTTTGATTACGGCTAAAATGGCTCATGATGAAAAAAGAGCGGTTGGAGCGGTACCGGGACCGATTAACGGAGCGGTGTCCCGGGGAACCAACTGGTTGATCAAAGAAGGTTTGGCTAAAATGATAATAGAGGCAGAGAATATATGGGACAAGGAGGGTAAAGAAGCGGTGCAAGAAAGTTTATTCGTCAGTGATTTGGGAAAAACAGAGAAAAAGATTATTGAAATTTTGTCACGGGAGGCGACGGGAGTGGATGGACTGGTGAGAGAGTTAAATTTGACGGTAGTGGAGGTGTTGGGTAAAATATCTCTACTTTCGATGAAAAATGTTATTGAAGAAGAAGGTGGAAAGATTTATTTGAAAAAATGAGTGAGCGTGAAAAAAGAAAAAGGTTTGTAAAATTTCTGGAAAATCAATATCGCGAAAAGTTAAGGAATGATAAAGAATTGGTTGAACAATATATTAAAAAAGGGGAACCGTCGAAAGCGGAATTCCGCCGAAGAATGACTACCGGAAGTGGCACTCCCTCAACGCATGTCTCAAAACCTGAAATTAATTTTATTAAAAAGAAGTTAAGAGGGGGAAAAGATCATGCTTACCAGAGGGGTGGGCAAAAGTGTAGATGGTGGCAACACTAGAGATAGGCCCCCCAGTCGGCGATGGGAGCGGTGTTGTGGATGACAAAATTGATGGCAAAGAGGATGATGGCCGGCAAAACGGCCATAAAGATTATTTTGGCCGGTTTTTGACAAAGAATTTTATTAAAGGCCAGAAAACAAAAAGGGTAAACCGGAGCCAGATAACGGGAAATATCCCGGTGGGCTACCAGTAAGGTGGCCAGAGTAAAGATGGCCGGATAAAGAGTCAGAGGGCGGGAGTGATATTTTTTGAAAAGTAAATAAACAGCGGTCAGAGCCAAGATATAAAGGTAAATTATATCCTCCAACCAAAGAGTCTGTATCCATGATTTGGTGGAAATGAAAA
>CAYQNE010000091.1:0-2982 GCA_964418875.1 uncultured Gammaproteobacteria bacterium
ATATTATTATACAATAACCATCATAACGCCAGAAAGGGAGCCTCCTTGTGTTATTGACGAAGATTCACTAAAAGACATTTTAGATTTTAATCCAGCTCCTGTCATCAATACTTCGTCTCTCTTCTTCATCCGTCAGGAAATAACCTTATAGCCGTAGCCGACTCTTTCGCTCACTTAAAATATCCATATAAAACATTATGTATCATCATCTGTTAACAGGATAACACCCCGTAACATATCCGTTACAACCCTGATTTTTCAAAAACACCATCTTCGAATTTCTTTTTACCCCTCCTCTCACTTTTTCTTTTCGACAATTAATAAAATCTTTTGGGCTTATATAATTAACACTCGCCGCCGCCCTCTTCCTCCTCGAAACCCTCTCCCTAGCCTTGAAAAAGTTCTTCGTAAAAAACCTCCACCCTCCAAACTTACGGGTCCGCCCCCTTCTACTGTTTGTTGTGCTTGTCCTTCCGTTGTCCGCTGTGCGGCGCCGCAATCACCTAAACGCCCCCCGTCAAAGATCCCAATCCTTCTGGGCCTGTTCTATCTCCTCTAGGCATATTTACCTCCTTTTTAAAATATAATAATGAATATATATTCATTATAACTCTCCCATTGTGTTTGCCAAATCCCTGTATAAATTCCCCCAGCTCTCTTTTTCTATCGGTAAATTTCGACATATAATCAAACATGACGATTAACCAAAACATCTCTTTCGATTTTCAACTAATTTTTCGACACAGATTTCAATCAACTTATTCGCAATTGGGAAAAAACACTAAAACCGCCCTAAAGATTTACCAAAGTTGCTCTTAAAGCTTCACCGGCTTTCGGATTATATCCCAACATTTTTCTACTTTCTTGACTCGTTTGTCGTGGTACCACTCTGGCGTAAACCAGTCCATCATTCCTCTTTTCCAGAATTAATTCCACCGCCTCTAGTCCACCACAATGATGAACCCCTCTAATTCCAGCCAAGATTTCTTGATATGCTCCTACCCCCGCAATAACCATATGAGTATTGGGCGCATCAGGTATCCACACTTTTCTAGGTTCCATCGCTTTCGTTGGCCATATGCCGTCAGAATCGCAAGTTAAATCACCAATCCTAACCTTCATGGGTGATGCCAAACCGTTATTAGCTGCCAAAAATTGAAAATTATCTTTCCCGATTATTAACATGTCAGGAATCGCTCCCATCAATCCCAGATTGGCAATGGCCCAGACCTCCTGTTCTCCTTTACTATCCACATTGTTTCGTTTCATTTGTATTATTTTAAAAGCATGAAAACCCGCCTCGGCCGCCAAATAACTCCCAAATTCAAACTGTAGTCTTGGTGTCTCTAGTCCCGCCGCTTCTGCTCTCTCTTTAACACCCTTCAGTAATTTTCTTAAAAATCTTTCATGGTCATAATTCTCTGATCGCGGGGCCATCCTCCCTCCCATATTAAAAGTTGTTAGCCCCGGAGAGATCTTTTTTAATTCAAAATATTTATCCACGGCAAAAAGCAAATTTTCCACAAAACTATCCACTTCCATTGTTTCTGCCGCCCCCACCATTGCATGGAGAATGGTTAAATTTAGGTGGTCTACTCTCTCCAATGTTTTTGCCGTTCTTTTTATCTCTTCCCAGGCCATTCCATGTCGAAACACCAGTTGATCCAGTTCTTCATCTTGACTAACCTTTCCCATTTTCATTCTCAACCCCACTTCCATCATCGGGACTTCATTTCCTTGGGCAAAATGTGATAATTCGTCTGAATCTAAAATAGGAGTAATATCAAAACCCAGCGTCCTCAAAAGCACTATATTGTCCGCATAAGATGTTTCTTGATCACCGTCAAACCGATGTCCTTCTTGATCAAAAGTTACACTTGATTTCACCCCAAAATCATACTCGCTCTTCGGCTGACCATACACTTGTGGTGGTAATTTAAAACCGTTGCAAATTATTCTAAAGCTTTCTCTATTTACCAGGCCCCGTTTCTCCATCCATCGAATATTTTCCAAATCTTGACTCCCACTGGTTTCTGCCATCCAGCCCGATCTATAGGCGGCTGCCGTTATCTCAGAAGACATATTCGCCTTAGCCGCATAGAAATATTCTAATTTTTCCGGATCATAACCCGCCTCTCTTGCTGTCCGTTTTGCCATCTCCTGCCATTCCGCCGCTCTCCTTTCAATGATAGTGGTGTCTACTATTTCGATAGGGGATCCATACATATTAATCGCGTCCACCACTCTCAGCCCATTTATCCACAAGTTTCCTTCTGTGTCATAACGTAAAAAACCACCCTTATTGTCCCTCAAACCAAAAACTATAGTCAAAAAACTATCAAGAATTCGACGCTAGATCAGCACTTTCCTTAACCTCAGAGAGGAGATCATTGTCAGCACTTTTAATTTCTTTTTCTGCTTTTTCAACTGCCCCATCAACCTCACTAGCAAACGATTCTAACACTGTTGCTACTTCTTCCATTGCATCCGCCTCAATATTAGCGGCCTCAATCTCAATGTCTATCACTGCCAACAATTTGACCTTCTCCTCTGCCGTAACATGCCCCCTTGCTATAGCCCCATCCAATACCTCATTAATTACTCCTGAAGATTCCTCCGAGAAACCTGCCTTATTTAATGTGTCTTTAGCCTGTTGTAAGTCCATATTTTTATTTTAAATAATTATAATTTTATTTAGTTTTTAATGCCTCAACTGCCCGCCTTGCTTTTCCAAACGTCTGATGTGCCTTTTCCCGACTTTTAGCCGCCTTTGTTCGCAATTCGGAAGCGTTTTCACGCGCACTCTCCCCAGCCGTACCAAGAGACTCAACACGGATCCTGGTTGCCTCTTCAACTTTGGCAAGTCGAGCCAATAAAGCCTGCTTCTTTTTTTCACCAGTTTGCCGTGCTAACTCCGCTCTATTTTTCTGTTTTTCCGCTCTAGTATCAGCCTTTCCTGCCTTTTTCTCTTTCGCTCCAGCC
>CAYQNE010000092.1:0-2941 GCA_964418875.1 uncultured Gammaproteobacteria bacterium
ATGGGGTCCAAGTCTTTTACTTCTGAGGAGCTAGCGGTCTTGGTGGCCGAATATGAAGCGGCAGTAAGGGCCGGTGAATCAAAAGAGGCGGCGGCGGGAAGATTCCAAGAGGCAACAGGGTTTAATGTTGAGGGTTTTATAAGTCACGAGGAAGAATTATATCGGAAAAGTTTGGAGGTGATGGGGGGGGAGGAGGTGTCAGCGGAAAAATTGAAAGAGGTGGCGAGGGAAATAACTGCGGAAAAATTTGTGTTCACAGGCGAATTGGAGAAAGCAGGAATCAAGAATGCGCCGATTTTGATAGAAAAAGCGGCAAGCGAGGCGATGAAAGCTGTGACCGAGAAAAAAGTCGACGTAAAGAAGATCAGAAAAGAGATGAGTAGAAGATTAAGAAAAGTAGAAACGGAAAAAAGGGCCGAGGTGGTCGAAAGAATGATAGAAACAGTTGCAACGACTCGGGTGAAAATTGAGGCTAGCAAGGTGGCGGAGAAAATGGCGGCCAGGCTGATAGAAGCCGGAACAGAAGTAGATAGGCTAGAACTGAAAGAATTGGTGGAAACAAAAATAGCCTATTGTTGGAAAAATGACGAACCTTTATCGTATAGTCAACTGATAGAAGAGGTGGCGGAAGTAAGTAAAACAGGCGTTCCGGAGAGAATGGATGTGATCATCAGAGAGACAGAGTTGGAAATGAGAGCTGGAAGAAAAGCTAATGTTGGGGTTTTTGGAATGGTGGAAAACGGAGTTTTGAAGAAAAAAATAGTGACGGTGATAATGGAGACCAAAGGGAATGAAGGAGTGAGTAGAGATCAGGCCACTTCTTATGCCCGTTTTGTGACGAACGGCTTTTACCGAGACAATCCGGTAACCGGCTTGAGAGAGGAAATGAAGGCAGGCGTAAGCGAAGAAGGGTTTCGCAAAGGCGGAACGGTAGACGAGGTGTTTCGAGAAACTAAGGCTCTTTGGGGATTATTGCAACAAGGGGAAATAAAGGAAAAAGTGGCGATGTTTAAGCGTTTTTCGGAAACTCTCAATTTGAGCGGGGCCGATGAAATCGGGGCTTGTAGAGCAGTGAACGGCATAATGAAAATTATGTCTAAAAACCCAAGAATGGTCAAAACACTGGAAATGGTCAGAAAGGTGATTCGGATTGAAGACGCAATGGGATCTTGGCAAGGAAAAGCCATAATGTGGATAGGTAAAAAATTTGGATCGGAGGGAATACAGAGAATGGGGTCGGAAATGATAAAGGGAGTGGTGATGAAAGAGGTGGTCAGGAATTCGATGATAATAATCGGAAGAGCAGGTCTTTCCTCTGGAATAAAGATGATTGGTTCCAGTTTGATCAGTGGTGGGAGCGCTAAGTTAGCAGAGGTGGCGGTGAGCCTGATGGCGAAGAAAGGGGCGGAGGGGTTGGTGGCAAAAGGGGCAACTTGGTTAGCAGGAGTACTGGGAGGAGCGGCCGGACCCCCGGGATGGGTGGTGGCGGCAGTGGTGTGGGTGGGGAGCAAAGTATTGGGAGCGGTCAAAAAAGGTATTACAAAAGCAAGAGAGGGGCTGGAAAAGGCGGGTATATATATACCGGTAGCGACACAAGTGCAACGATTGTTTTCATGGGCAGGGAGACAATTGAAAAAAATACCCCTAATAGGTGGTGTTTTGGGTGATATTGTGATAGGGACGGGGGATTTTTTGTATGGGTTAGGATTAGCGGTAATGGCAACAATGACGCTAGCAGTGGCTCCGATAATATTTTGTGTTTTCGGGGGACTTTTCCTTTACTCGATGCTTCAGTCAAGCATGATTTCCAGTTTGGTGGGACCGGTGAATATGGGTGCGGGGGTTGGAGTGGAGGTAGAAGAAAATCTGCCTGATTTAGTGGCGGAAGCGGTGACTTGCAAAGGAGGAGGGGGGGCTAGTGTGAGGGATTATGTTGTAGAGGGAATAAAACAAAATCAGGGAGGTTGGGCGAAGATGAGATTACCAAATGGATGTACTTTTGCCGACTCCGGTTGTGGACCGACGGTGGTAGCAGGGGTGTTGATGAAAAAGGATATGAATTTAACGCCTTATAATTTGGTTTATGAAGACGGTTCGCCTTATAACATGAGTATTGGTTGTAGCGGTTCGACAATGGAGCAAGCCAAAAAATCTCTGAAAAAACATCATGACGGAAAAGTGACATTCAATGCGACCACCAGAAGTTGCAGTAAGAAGGATATTGCCAACTGGATTTGTGAGGGTAAGGTAGTGATGGTATTGGCTAATTTTTATAAAAACACGAAACTAGAAATCGGAGGGCATTATTTTTTGGCTGTGGAAGTAAAAAACGGGGAAATTTATTCTGTTGACCCTTTTTACGATGACGGAGCGGTACTGGATGGAACAAAAGAATATGGATATGTCCAGGCTCTTCGTGATTGTATGGTTATCGAGGTAGACTAATATATGACAAAGGTGATGAAAATAAAAGTGATTTTGATAGCAGGGATGATTTTGTTTATGCTGGGGTGGTTGGTTTTTGGCAAGAAGAAGAAAATAGTACCAGAGATGGAGAGAATACCGATGGTCTCCCCTACCCCGACAGAAATCAGGCAAAGATATTCGGATGACACTGGGGCTATATATATAAGTCCAAGTAAGGAAGAAAAAACAGAGATAGATGAAATCGTCGATTTGAGAAAAAAGTCTCCATTAGAAACCGCTGACTTTGTGATAGATTTTGACTACGGTGAGAGTGTTTTTGCGGTGGAATTTAAAGACGAGGAAAAAGAAAATAAGGTGGGGATTTTAAATGAGTGGCTGAAAAAAAATGGTTACGGTGATATTTCGGAAGAATTTATTGAAATAAGAAAATGAAGCAATGGATTAAAAAATATCAAGTGATAGTGATGCTGGTAATAATCATCATAATAATGACGGTGGTGAAGATAAAATACGG
>CAYQNE010000093.1:0-2856 GCA_964418875.1 uncultured Gammaproteobacteria bacterium
GGGTGGGGGGGTGGGGCAAACATCATTAACATAAACAACAAAACGAGTACCCCCCGGACAACCACCAACATCGACTTGGATCACCTGACATTGACCATCATCATGACTCCAATCAATCAACTCTCCCAGGTTGGGACTATAACCGGTGGTGTATATTTCTTTAGCTGAATGATGAGGCTTACTGTTGGAACCGGACCAAGTGTCCTCGTCTCCGGTGGTACACTCTCTGGCGTTACCGTCTTTTTCCATCAGTTTTTGATAATCACATCTAAAAACACTTTGCCATCGTAAAGAAACTGTCCCTTTGTAATGAATTTTTTTAATAATATCGGTTGAGTTGTGAGCGTCAAACCAGTGAGTGCCATTGGGGTATGAGGCACTGGATGCATTTAGCTCGCTGTAATTGCCACCGGACCAAAGCTTGCATTCATCCCACTGACCACTGCCACTATCATCGGTGGCAAGTTGACGTAAGTCATGACGTTGACTGACTAGGTAAACACCACCAAAAAGAGACAGAGTAAGAAGAATAATGGTGAAGACGATATATTTATTCTTCTGGAGAAGATAGGTCAGAAACATAATTTAGTCTAGATTATTTTTGTTTAAATTACTATAGTCGGTTTTTTAACTGAGTAAAAAATAAGATAGAATAACAAAAATACTACTGAGGAGAACGATGAAGAAGGTGGGCAAGCTAAAACCGGGAGATGGGATGCCGGAATCGGTGGCAGGCTTGGCGGTTCTAGTGGTAGGTTGGATGGTGGGGGTAGGAGTGGCTCCGATGCTCGCCGTTGGCTCGAGCGGAGTGCCTGTGGCAGTGGGAGTGGATGTTGGCGGAACAATGGTGGCGGACGGGGATGAACTAAAGGATAAGGTATCATCGTCGTTGGCATAAACGGTGAAATTATGAGTAATGGTTTGCCATAAGCCTGTTTGAGCATCTTTGGTTTTAACACTGATGGTGTGGTCTCCAAGAGATATGTCTTGCGGTGGAGACCAGCTCCAATTCCCTTGGGTGTTAGCGGTGGTCTGACCATCAATAACTTGAGAGGAATGAATGGTGATTATAACTTGAGAATTAACTGGGGCGTCACCGAAAAATTCCGGTCTTTGAAGGAAAATTGATTCATTATCTTGAGGATTGGTGATCTTTAATTTTTTTAAAAGTGGAAGAGAGGTGGGAAGAGAAGAAAAATCCTGACCGGATGATGGAGGCGGTGGTTGCCCCTCAAAGGAATTTTGACCAATAATAATGTCCGGAACAGGATCGTTGACAGAAGTGTTAGCGGTGACTTGAGTCGTTTGACCGTCGGACGAGATAATGACAATATCTTCTTCTGTTCCCGGGGGCGGAGTAAACCAATTGTCCTTCAACGAATTAAAACTGGTGGCTAGAGAAATATTCCAGTTGCCACTGGAGGTCACCAAAGATGATAGAGGCAAAGCTCCCGGAATATTGAGATAAAGGATGGCTCCTTCGGCCGGTGATCGATCAAGGTTTAAAACTCTTCCCCAGGCCAAGCCGGAAATCGGAACTGAACCCGGTGGATTTGAGGCCGTTTGAACTTGGTATTGAGATTGTTGCCAAGTGGTACCACTGACTATAAAAGAAAAGGCGTAGTTTCGATCGGCTTCCAGATCGGGCACCGAGAAGTAGTGGACAAATGAGGGAGAATGAAAACTGGTTATAGTTCTGTCGTCTATCAAAAGCGAAGAGGGACAGTTGGCGGCGGTGGTAAAAGAGATATCAGCGGAATTGTGGGTAATATTGGTAACCTGGGGATTGATAGGTTGGCAACTGGTACTGGCCTTGGATCGGAAAAGACGAGAAGACTGACTGAGATTAATACCGGCGAAAGTTCCTCCCAAAAGAAATAATAGAGCTAGAATTGATGGTATTTTTTTTTCCTGTTTCATTTTACAAGAGAGGAGAAGATGAACTACTGGGGGTGGCTGTCAATATCGGGTCTGCCAAGTCTTGACGGAAAAATTCTTGCCTGGTTTCTATCTGCCTAAGGGTATCCTGGTCGAAATTGGGATTGATGGGCTTTAGGGTATTATCTTTTTTAATTTGACTGACGGGATTGACCAATTTGCCGTAACTGGTTTGGATAATGAAGGTAAAAATAGCCATAAAGGTTAGGAAGGCAATAAGGGGAAAATGTTTTGATATTCTAGTTTTTTTCATTTTTTTCTTGCCAATAAGGTAAAATGGCGGAAAAATTGACACTAACTTGAGATGAGGGCTGGTCTTCTTGGTTGCGAGCAAAACTTATCTTGTCTATGTCAATCAAGCGGCGATTATTTAGGATATGACTGAGAAAACTTAGGGTTGAGGCAAATTGGGTTTGGCTATTGATAGCGACGCCGTAGTCTTTTATGTTGGGGTCGGTTTTTGTTTGTTGCTTTTGGCTTTCTTTTTGCTTGATGCTGAAGGTTATTTTGGGGAAAGTAATTTGATTTTGTTGTCCGGCAACCAATATCTGGGTGACGGCTTGATTATAACGGGGACTGGCGGGCAGGCTGGATTCAATCACATGATAGTCTTGCTGAACAAGGGCAAAATTTTCTTGGGCTTGGATTATGCTGTTAATTCGAGGGCGCATTTGATGGCGCGACAGGGCTTTTTTGGCCTTTATCTCACCGATTAGGGCGGAGATGGTAAAAGCGGTAGGTTTAATGGCAAAAATAAGGAAGAAAGAAATAAGGAAAAAAGTGGCGCCTAGCTCAATCGATTCTCTAAAACGGCGGTCTTCTCTTTTTTTCTTGAGATAGTCGAAGAGAGGTTGGGATTTGGAAAAGGTGCTGAATTTGATCATGCTTGGTCTTGGACTTTTGGTTCAAAAATTAAAA
>CAYQNE010000094.1:0-2838 GCA_964418875.1 uncultured Gammaproteobacteria bacterium
CGATATTCCCACCCCAGTTCCAACTAACACTTCTGTCCCTGCCAGCACCCCTATGCCCACTGATACCCCCGCCTATGTTGCCGAAGGCCCCACCCCCACCAGAATAATTCTCCCCGTTGTTGGTGTTGACTTCCCAGCCAAAATACTTACTATTGTCGGCAGTATAATTACTCTACTTGGATTTTTGATATTACTTTAAAATGGCTACCGGCAAAAAAAATAACCCTGTTGCCCTGATACAGTCCTTGCGTCCGTCCCAGTGGATAAAAAATCTAAGTTTATTTGCCTCTCTTATTTTAGTCGGTCAACTAACCAGACCGGAAATTTTTATTAAGAGTTTCCTCGGTTTCATTGTTTTCTGTTCCATATCTTCTTCATCATATTTAATCAACGACATTATTGATGCTCCTGCTGATCGCCTCCATCCTGTCAAAAAGAATCGTCCCATCGCTCGTGGCTCTGTTTCTCCATCCACAGCCCTAATCATGGCTTTTGTTCTGTTTTTAACCGGATTATTTATCGCCACTTTTATAAATTCCGGATTCCTTTTGATTGCTTTTATTTTTGCCCTTCTTCAATATTCTTACTCCCTTATTTTTAAGAAAAAAGCCATACTCGACATTCTTGGTATTTCCATATTTTTCATCATTCGTGTTTATGCCGGAGAAGTTGCTACAGGTTTTCACCTGCCAGTTTGGATAATACTGACCGTTATTTTTCTTTCTCTCTTCATCGCCAGTGGCAAGCGCAGAAGTGAGTTTGTTAAAACAGGAGCTATCGCTCGTTCAGCTTTAAAAGGTTATGGAAAGTCTTTATTAAATTTTTACACCACCATTTTTGCCGTTTGCACCATGATCACTTATGCCATGTTCACCTTTTTTGAGGAACCGGTCAAATTTCAAGGATTAATTCATAGTTTTCTCCTCGAGTACTATCCTGCCGCCCTGGATCGCAAGTGGTACATGTTAACTTTAGCTCCGGTAATTTTTGGCATCATGCGTTACGGTCAAATTATCTTTGAGATGCAAGAAGGCGAGCGACCAGAGAGGATTATTATCACTGACATACCCTTGCTTTTTTCCGTTCTGACCTGGGGCTTGATGATAATAACTGTCATCTATGTCTTCTAAAAAGTCACCTTTTCCCAGATTTTTTCTTCTATTCACAGTTTTTTTGGTTCTTTTCACTCGTTTTATTAACCTAGATTGGGGTCAGGGCTTCTTCTTTCATCCCGATGAAAATAATATGGCCTCCGCCGTCACCCGTCTATCTTTTTCTGATTTTAATCCTCACTTTTTTGCTTATGGTCAATTTCCTCTTTATTTGGTCTTTTTTACCCAAAAAGCCCTTCGACAATCCGGTTTTAATTCAGCCATTTTTATTTTACGTTTCTATTCCGCTCTCTTTTCTTCTCTCTCCGTATTAATCTTTTATCAAATTAGTCAAGTTCTTTTTCGCCAAAAAAAATCAGCCAAAATTTTCATCCTCTTGCTTATTTTTTCTCCCGGACTTATTCAGTTAGCCCACTTTGGTACTACCGAATCATTTTTAATTTTTGTTTTTACCGTCAACCTCTACCTTTCTTTCAAACTCATCAAAAGTTCCCGTCTGTCTCTTTTAATTTTTATCTCTGCCCTTAGTAGCGGCTTAGGTCTGGCTTCCAAAATTATCGCTTTAATTTTTATCGCCCCCATTTATCTCTCCCTATTTTTTCGTTTCTTTCTCTCACGGGAATACAAAATTTTTTTTATATATTCATTTCTCTTTTCCGCTTTTTCTTTTCTCTTTTTCCTTCTTTTTTCTCCCTACAGCCTCATATCGTTTTCCGATTTTCTTGGCACTATGCGCTATGAAACCTCTGTTGCTACCGGCGCCGTTAAAGTTTTTTATACTAGCCAATTTCAACACGCCCCTGCCTATCTCTTCCAATTTCAAAAAATATTTCCCTACACCATCGGTTTGCCTGTTTTTATCTTGTCTTTTGTTGGACTCTATCTCTTACTTCGTCATATCAAAAACCTTTCTTCAAAAAATTATCCTCTGTTAATCCTGGTCATTTCTTCTCTAGTTTATTTTCTCTACACCGGCCGGCTTTATACCAAATGGACCCGTTTTGCTTCTCCTCTCTTTTATCTTTTCCCCCTGTTGGCCAGTTACGCTTTGGGTAAAATAAGTCAGTCTAAATTTTTCTATCCATTGTTACTCATCTGCCTTATTCCCGGCTTTCTTTTTTTAAGTATTTATTTCCGCTCCGATGTCAGACTGACGGCCTCAAACTGGATTGACCAAAACTTTCCTCCTCACAGCCATATTCTTTCTGAGGCCGGTAATATCCTTAATATCCCTCTCAGCACCCAAAACCCTTATCAAGTAGAAAATTTTGATTTTTTCACTCTCGACAGTCAACCCCAAGCCGCCGACAATCTAGCCCACCAACTTTACCAAAGCGAGTACATCCTCATTCCTTCTCGTCGTGTTTTTAAGAATCAAAAAGGTGATGATTTTCCCATTAGTAGTCGCTATTATCAGGCTCTTTTTTCTGGTAATCTTGGCTTCACCATGATCAAACAATTTTCTTTATCCAATAGTTTAATTTTAGATTCCGAATCCGCCGAAGAAACTTGGTCTGTTTTTGACAATCCTGTCATTAGGATTTATAAAAAAACTACTCCCTTAGACTCTTCTGACTATCAAAACATTTTAACTTCGTGAAACATTACAAAAATAAACTCATACTATTTCTAATTGTTTTTTTGGCCTTTGTCTTTCGTATTTATGGTTTTGATTGGGACTCAGGCCATCATCTTCATCCTGATGAAAGATTTCTCACCATGGTGG
>CAYQNE010000095.1:0-2826 GCA_964418875.1 uncultured Gammaproteobacteria bacterium
AACCCAACACTCCAAATTCAGCGGCAAAAATCTTTCATACACCAATCCGGAAACAAAAGAACAATACCTCCCCCATATTACCGAAACTTCCGGAGGAGTCGATCGCAGTCTCTTTTATCTTCTCTTAGATGCCTATCAAGAAGAGACGATGGACAAGGGTCAAAAACGAATCTATCTTAAAATTCACCCCAAAATTTCCGCTTACAAAATGGCTATTTTCCCTTTGGCCGCCAACAAACCCGAATTGATCGACAAGGCTAAAAAGTTATTCGACAACTTAAGTCAAAAATATTCAATCGACTGGGACGATTCCAGTAATATCGGTAAAAAATATCGCCGCCAGGACGAAATCGGTACCCCTTGGTGTACCGTTGTTGATTATCAAACACTAAAAGATAATACCGTCACCATCCGTCACCGCGACTCCATGAAACAGGAAAGGATAAAAATGGATCTGGTTGACACTTGGCTGGGAAAAAAGTTAAAGTAACATACATGAAAAAAACACCCATCAAAACCATCCTAACTCTCTTCCTTATTTTCCTTTGTGGCATTTTCCTTTCCGCCTGTGGCAAGAAAAAAACCGATACCACCGCATCACCCTCTCCCGCCCCCAAACTGATAGAAATGGAGATTGACCAAAAACCCTATATCAGCCTCATACCAAGAGCCGATGGTCATGAATTGACTCTAAGAATCAACCACATCCCCGAAAACATCACTCAAATAGAGTATGAGCTTATTTATACCGCCGTTGATGGCACTATCGAAATGGAAAAAGGGGTAGGGGACACCCTTAAAGTTGAATCCACTCTGATCACCAAGAACCTCCTCTTGGGCACCGCCAGTTGTACCAACACCTGCAAATACAAGTATGACGAGGGTGTTACCGGTGGCATTCTTTCATTAATTTTCATCAACTCCACCGGACAAATGTCCACTTATGAAACCGACTTTGTTCTCAGTTCGTCGACCCAAATAAACCAAAACAAAAATATCAGTCTCCCGAAATTCGCCATCAATGCCACCGCCAATGCCGGTCAATATTTTGTCCTCTTACAAAACTACGGTATGCCTAATTCCTCCACTCTGGCCGATAAAATCTATTCCGTTTTCGCCAGTGGAAATGGAGCCGGATCAATCACTTCCATTTCCCCCGATTCCACCATCAAAGAAAACCTCAAAACCCTCAGTGGCGACTATCTTCTCAACTGATGAAATACCACACCCCTGTTCTAGCCTCAGAAACCCTCAGTCTTTTACGCATCCAACCCCACAAAATCTACATCGACGCCACCATCGGCAACGGCGGACATAGTATAAAAATACTTAAAAAGGGTGGCACTGTTTATGGTCTTGACCAAGATCCCATCAACCTCCAACTGACCACCGAACGAATCAAAAAACTAAAACTGAATAACTTTCATCCCATCCACGGTAATTTTTCCCAGCTCTCCTCACTTATAAAAAAACATATCAAAAACCCATCGGAAATCAGGGGAGTTCTGTTTGATCTGGGCCTTAGTTCAAATCAACAAAAATCCCACCACCGTGGTTTTTCTTTTAACGATAACCTATCTCTGGACATGAGACTTGACCCCTCTTGCCAAAAAACCACCGCTGAATTCATCATCAACACCGCCCCTTTCTCCGAGTTAGTACACCTCTTCAGTTTCTATGCTCAAGAAAAACAGGCCAAACCACTCACCATCAGAATAATCAACCAACGCCAAAAAGCCCCCATCAAATCAGCTAAACGCCTGGCTGACATTATCAGGCAATACTACAAACAAAAAAACATCAAAACCAAGATCGACCCCAGCACCAAAATCTTTTTGGCTCTGAAAATTATCGTTAATCAAGAGTTCAAAAACTTAACCAAAGCCTTGGACCAAACCCTCAGCTTGCCTCCTACATCAGTTGCCGTTTTTATCTCCTTTCATTCCGGCGAAGACCGTATCATCAAACGCTTTATCAAAAAACACCAAAAGGAAATTGTCAGCCTGACTGCCAAACCGCTAAAACCCCAACAATCAGAAATTGACAAAAACCCCCTGAGTCGATCAGCCATACTCCGAGCCTTTCAAATCCTGCCATGAATCAAAAAACTTTCCTCCCCTTTGTCGTTTTATCAATACTCTTACAAATAATCTTTTCCTTCTTCTACAATTCCCGCATCATCGATCAAAACAATCTTCTCCAACAACAACAACAACACCACCAACAACTCCTCCTCGATAATCAAAGATTAAAACAGGAATTATCTCTCTTAACTTCACTCCAACACCTTTTCTCTCTTTTAGAAAACAAAAAGGTACAGCCGATTAATCAAACCTTAACCATCCCCTCAAATTGAATCATCAACGGCACCACATCCTCACTTCCACCATCAAGTTGGCCTTTATCTTTATTACCATCCGCCTATTCTACTGGCAAATCATTCAGGGACCCCAACTAAGAAAACAAGCTCTCAGTCAAACCCAAAAAATACAAAAAATCGATCCCCAAAGAGGCAATATTTTAACCTCTGACGGTTTCCCCTTGGCCACCAATCAAAACAGTTATCAGCTGTCTTTGTATAAACCCAACCTGGAAACACCCTTAGATCAAGTTATCGATCAAATTGACAACATCAAACCGGACTTTGCCATCAATCATGGCGATTTAATCGACAAATTCAAAAACAACCCTCAACAGCTCTGGATAAGTTTCCCCATTCACTTTACCACCAAAGAAAAAGACATCCTTTCTGCCCCCGGCATCTCCTTCCAAACCACCACCTACCGTCTCTACGCGGAAGATCAACTGGCCCAAAACATCATTAGC
>CAYQNE010000096.1:0-2698 GCA_964418875.1 uncultured Gammaproteobacteria bacterium
CAGGGACGGTTGATTTACCAAATAAAAGATAAGGAAAGTGAGTTTGTTAAAAAATTATATGAAAACTATAAGATTGGACGTGATTATCCAGAGGCAGACCCGGTTGTATCAATTGAAGAATTTGCTAGTCAAAAAAACCATTTTTCGTGGAAAGATGAGATGGGAGATTGGCAAATATTTGTTAATCATGATTTTGCTCCAATGGCGGAATGTGGGAAGCCAGTGATATATTTGTATCCGGAAGAAAAAACAGAGGTAAGGGTGGAGGTGGGAGCAGATATTAGTAAAAGCGAACCACAGTATCCTGAAACCGGGTGGCAAGTGACAGCTTATCCTGGTGGAAAATTGGTTTATCAGGATAAAGAATATGAATCGCTGTTTTGGGAAGGCTTGGGTGAGGGTGAATATCCTGACTGGAGAAATCGAGGAACGATGGTGAGACAGGATGAGGTGGTAGGGGTACTAAATAAACAATTAAGGCAACTGGGTTTAAATGAAAAAGAGGCGGTGGATTTTATGGAGTTTTGGCAAGAAAGATTACCAAGTGATTCATGGGTAAGATTAACTTGGCTGGGAACCAGAGAGATGAATAGGTTGGCGCCATTAACGGTAGAACCAAAACCAGATACAAGTATAAGAATATTTTTGGAGTTTGAAGGAATGGATAAGCCTCGAAAACTGGAGTCACAAAAGCTGAGGGCAGTGGAAAGAAAAGGATTTGTATTGATAGAGTGGGGGGGCTTGCTAATTGGTGAGTGAGGATGATTTGATACAATCTGGAGTGAAAAACAAACATAACGAAAGATCAGCCGGAGGAGTGGTGTGTCGAGGCGAAGGAAGGGGTTTGCGGTGGCTAGTAATTAAAACTCGGAATAAAAAATCAAGATCGAGAAGACCGGTATTTAAATTGCCGAAGGGACATTTGGACAAAGGTGAATTTTTGAAAAAAGCGGCGGTAAGAGAAGTGGAAGAGGAAGGACAAGTGAAAGCCGAAGTGGTGGATAAGATTGGTTCAAATAATTATATTTATGCTGATAAAGAAAGCGGAAAAAGGATTGTCAAAAAGGTGACGTTTTTTTTGATGAAATATTTATCCCCTTCCCCGCTGAGACACAGGGATGCGGAAGAAATACTGGCAAAAGTGTGGTTGAGCACCGAAGAAGCGATAAAAAGATTGGATTATAAGTCGGAGAAGATAATTTTAAAAAAAGCCAGAAAAAGACTGGGTGATTTGATTAAAATGGGGAAAGTCGGGGTATAATATTGGAGTCTGGAGGAGTCGGATAGTGGTTTATTCCGCTTGCTTGGAAAGCAAGTACCGAAAGGTATCGTGGGTTCGAATCCCACCTCCTCCGCCAAGTGGGAATGTTTGGGGCTATATTAATTACTTACCGGTGACACCAAAGACTGTTTTGATTGATCGGTTCGGGTAAAAAAAGGATCAAATTCAAGTTTTATTATTAAAACCATTACCAGCTAAATAGATGATGTGTATATTAAAATTTACTCTTTAATAACTTTTCTGTTATTTTTCTCGAATAAAGTTGGTGAATATTTTGATTTTCCCAGTTAATAGCCTTTCGATAATTTTTTGATGAATATGATGCCATTCCAAATTCTTTTGCAATAGCATCAACATCTGAATTTTCTTTACCCTCAATTTCAAAGGTAAAATATTCATCGGTATATTTCGATAACTTTATTTCAACTCCTTGGTAATTAAACTCCCAACTTTCCCAATAATAAATCATGCCGGTTGTGTACCCCAAGGCTTCCAAAAAATCTAAAGCAGATAAGAATTGTCCGGTTTGGAGTTTAACCTCAATTTCTTTCCTTTCTTTTTCATGGAAACTCCCCATTTTTAATGAGAGTTTCTCCTTCTCGTCGCTTTTCTTCAATCTAACGTCAGTCCCACTACTATTTTTCCAAGTTTTAGTATCTGAATCAAAACCGGGGGATAAATCAATTGATAAACGATGATAATGGTCAACAAGTTCTCCGTTGTTTTGGAGTAACTTAAATAACTTATCAAATTTATCTTTGGATAACTTACCTCTAATTTCAATCTCAATCATATTTATAGGGTAATTATATACTGAAATCGATAAAATTTAGATAGAGTAATAAATTAGTTCAAACTACATCATTTTTTTGAAACACTCCTTTTTTATACTGTCTCGTTTGTCTCGTTTAGGCACAAGGGGAAAGTAGAATAATACATAGGTGACGAGGGTGTTATAGGGATAGAAAGGTTCCAGACCCATATGCTCCGTAATCTTTCGCTGACTCTTCAGAATTGCACACCATATGATTAAAGTTTAGCAATGTTTATAAAACCGTAGTTAAAATTAAATCGATTTTAGAACCCGGATGAGTTTTTCACTAATAGTATGAGGAGTTAGGTTATATTTAAGTCTTTTCCTAACTTTACTACTGATAGGTTGTCCGCTAAAATTATTTATTTTTTTATAGACATTTTTTGTTGATTTGAAATCAACAATGTAATCAGATAATCCTAATTCTCTAAATACCTCGGCAATTCCCATATTTGGACCAACTAGGGCCGGGGTGCCAGTAGCAATTGACTCTTGAGCCACATTTCCATAAGTTTCAAAAAATGAAGGACTGATCACAATACCCATCCCTCCATAAAAATTAGCTAACTTGTGGCTATTCATTGACTCGTAAAGACTGATGT
>CAYQNE010000097.1:0-2677 GCA_964418875.1 uncultured Gammaproteobacteria bacterium
AAGAATGAGATACAGGTAGCCTTGGAAAATAAAGAAGCGGCGGAAAATTTAGCTGACTTGGGTTGGGATGGAGCTATGTGGTCAGGTGAATGCGGAGTGGACAGATGTATGGCGGATTATTTATATATCGTGGAAGCTAATGTGGGAGTTAATAAGGCGAATTATTTTTTGTATAGAAACATTGAACAATTAGTGGATATTTCGGAGAGGTCGGTGACGCGGGTGTTAAAAATAAACTATGAAAATACATCAAAAAACAATAATTGGCCGGGGGGGGATTATAAAAACTATATGAGGGTTTATTTGCCGGTGGATATTAATTTGGCTCAGGTGGTGTTGATGGATGGGAACAATGTGGCGTCCAAAAAGGTGTACTCGCGAGATGAAATGAAGATAAGACAAGTGGGTAATAAAAAGGAGATTGGATTTTTGATGACGGTGCCGGTGGGGGAAAAGAGGATAGTAGAAATAAGATATTCGACGCAGATCAGTTTGGTCGGGTTGGATAAATTTTCTTACCTGCATTTTGTCCAGAAACAATCGGGGTTTGGGGATACGGGTTTAGTGACTTTGGTGTCGGTGATGGAAGGATGGCAACCTTTACAGGTGGAGCCGATGGCCAGTGTGGTGGCCGGCAAGTTATTGTTTAATCAAAAACTGGACAAGGATATAAAGATGGGAGTGGAGTTGTCGCGGTGAGGAGAAATTTCGTCAGGAAAAGGGAGGATTTTGTTTGTGATGTGTGTGGTGCCAAGGTGACGGGGGATGGTTATACGGATCATTGTGATGTTTGCTTGTGGGGTAAACACGTAGATATGGATTTGCCCGGCGATAGGGCCAGTGATTGTGGAGGATTAATGGAACCGATGGGGGTGGTGCAGGAGAAAGGAGACTTCAGAATAGATTATAGGTGCGAGAAGTGTGGACATAAATTCAGGGTAAGAAGGGGGAAAAATGATGATATGGACAAGTTGGTGGAATTAGTTGCGGGGAATAATCGGGGATAGTGCGGAGAAAAACAGAAGGTGATAGTGAGGAGAGTTGAGGGTGGTTGATGATATAATCAACATCATGGCCAAAAAGAAGAAATTTATTGAAAGTTGGAAGAAAAAACTAGGTTTGGTGAAACGGAGCTCTAAGACAAAGAAAGAGAAAGAAAATGTGATACCGAAGGAGATTTTGGATAAGTTACCGCCGGGGGTGAAGATAAAAAAAATAGAAATAGGGCCGAGGCAAATGATTAAGACAGCTATCTATTTAATGTTGATTTTTTGGATTTTGTCTACCTTAAGGCAAGTGTTGTTGCCGGAGGAAATTATCAGAGTGCCGTTGAGTAAAATAATGGAGGCGGTAAAAGAAGAGAGGGTAGAAGAGATGACGGTGATGGACGATGAAATATTGGTGACATTGAAGGGAGAGGATAAGGTGTTGGTATCGGATAAAGAACCAACAGTGTCGATGAGCGAAATTTTACAAAGAGAAGGGATAGAGATAGGTAAGGTTGATTTTAGGGTTGAAAATAGGCGGGGGTGGAAAATGGTGGGAGACATATTTAGTTTATTGTTAACGGTGGGGTTGCCACTGTTGTTGATTTTTTGGATGTTTTCTAGACAAGGAGGTAAAGGGGGAGGGGGAATGTTTGGTTATGGCAGATCGAAGGCAAAATTGTTTATCAAGGGTAAGCAAGATGTGAAGTTTAAAGATGTGGCGGGAGTGGAAGAGGCTAAAAGTGACTTGATGGAAGTAGTAGATTTTTTGAAGCATCCAGAGAAATATAGGAAGATGGGAGCCAGGGCACCTAAGGGAGTATTACTGGTGGGGCCGAGTGGAGTAGGAAAGACTCTTTTGGCGAGAGCGGTGGCCGGTGAGGCCAATGTACCTTTTTATTCGATGGCAGGATCGGAGTTTATGGAAATGTTGGTAGGAGTAGGAGCGTCTAGGGCCCGTGACCTTTTTTCTACAGCTAAGAAAGCAGGGAAAGCAATCATCTTTATAGACGAGATTGACGCGATTGGCAGAATGAGAGGAGGAATAGACGGGGGTCACGGGGAAAGAGAGCAGACATTGAATCAAATATTGGTGGAAATGGATGGATTTGATAACAAAACAGCAGTAGTGGTATTGGCGGCGACAAACAGGGGGGATTTGTTAGATCCGGCTTTGTTGAGACCGGGAAGATTTGATAGGCGAGTAATGCTGGAAATGCCTGATATTAAGGACAGGAAGGGGATTTTGGCAATCCATTCTAAAGGGAAACCATTTGTGAGTGGTTTGAACTGGGAAGCGGTGGCCAGAAGGACGGTGGGTTTTTCGGGAGCGGAGTTGGAGAATTTATTAAACGAGGCGGCAATTAAGGCGGCTAGAGAAAATAAGAAGAAGATTGAGATGGAAGACATTGAAGAAGCGGCATTGAAGGTAAAACTAGGGTCGGAGAGGAAGCGGAAGCAGTCGGAAAAAGATAGACTGATGACGGCTTATCACGAGGCGGGACACGCAGTGGTGAATTATGTGGAAGAGTTGGATCCGGTACACAGAGTATCGATTGTGTCGCGGGGAATGGCTTTGGGGTTTACTTTGGTGCCACCCAAGAAGGATCGGGTGCATGAAACAAGGTCAAGATTAGTAAAACAAATGACGATGGCGATGGGGGGAAGAGCGGCGGAGGATATGATTTTTG
>CAYQNE010000098.1:0-2631 GCA_964418875.1 uncultured Gammaproteobacteria bacterium
CTTATCCTTAACATACTTCTTCTCAATCCCGAACCACGGATCGTCCGTTAATCTTTTTATCGAAAATTGCAATCTACCGTCATCCTTGTTGATCAACTTCACCTTAATTTTGGCTTTCGTTTTATACATAGACATCACATCACTCACTTTCTCCCAAGAAATTTCCGATATGTGAATCAATCCTTCCAGCCACACATCATTCACCGCCACCTTCACAAACACCCCAAAAGGCTCCACCCTGACCACCTCGGCCTCAAACTCAGCCTCTGTTTTCAAAGCATCTATTATGCCGGACTCTTCGCCCACCTTATCAGGCTCCGACACCAACCGCTCCGAAAACACCAATCTGTTTTTATCTTTATCCACCTCCAAAATCTTTACTTTCACCTTTTTACCTAACATCCTGGCCGCATCCCCCTCGTACTTCTGTCCAATCTGAGAACCCGGAATAAAACCAAAAAACCCGAAAGGGGCAATCACCACTGCTCCGCCTCTATTTAACTCTTTGGCAAAAACAGCCACCTCTCCCTCACTTTTTTGCTTTTCCTCAAAATAATTCCATCCATAACCGGACGCCGCCCCCCTAATGGATACCAATATTTCTCCTTTATCATTTTCCGGTATTTTTACATTTACCTCAATTTCATCTCCCACTTTCAAATCAGCCACATAATCCCTAACAAACTCAAACTCTTTCCCCCCCACCACCGCATCTGTTTTCCCCCCAATGTCAATATAGATGGCCTTATTTTTTATCGCTGAAATTTTCCCTTTAACACTGTCTCCTCTTTTTAAACCGAAAGATTCCAGCCCCTCCTCCTTCAACAGTTCTCCCATCGTCAAAGCTTTCTTTTTTACCATCTCCTTTACTTTTTTTTCTTTTTTTTGGCCTTTGGCCAAATTTTTCTTATTAGTCATATTTTATAATGAGTTCTGCTCTGCAGAATGCTTCGCAGAAAAAACCCCGCAAATGCGGGGTAACGCGGGATTGTTTACCCCAAACAAATTAATAATTTTTACAATTTGTAATTTTTTCAAAATAATCCAAAAAATCAACTATTAGCTTTTCTGTCCTGGCCACGACCTATCTTTAGTCCCAATTGCTCAAGACCTATTGTCGGCGCTAAAACGTTTCACTTCTCTGTTCGGAATGGGAAAAGGTGTTTCCATTTCGCATTAATGACCAGAACACAAAAACTAATTACAGAAATTTTGACTACTAAATAAAGTTGTCATCCCTCCTTCTGCCATCTTGGGTTTATTTGCCCGCCTACGGCGGGTTCGAAATTCTAAAAAATAGAATTCTCTCAAATAAGCTCAAAACAACAGAGAAGGATATTATTAAAAGTTTCTTCAATCTATCCTTTGCTTAGCTTAATGCGTTACCGCACTTACACACGCAAAGTATTGACCGGTAGTCTCCCGGCGATTTCTCTCTCGACTTGCGTCGAAATATGATTCCTTATCTCGAGATCAGCTTCCTGCTTGAGATGCTTTCAGCAGTTATCTTATAGAAACGTAGCTACCCAGCAATGCCCTTGACAGGACAACTGGCACACCAGCGGTTTCCTCATCTAGGTCCTCTCGTACTGTAGATGAATTCTCTCAAGAATCAAACGATTACTGTGGATAGAGACCGAGCTGTCTCGCGACGCTCTGAACCCAACTAACGCAGCGCTTTAATAGGCGAACAGACTAACCCTTGGCCCCTTCTTCAGGGCCAGGATGCGCCAAGTCGACATCGCATAATTTACCTAAACATAGGTAAAACTTAGACTATCCCTTCATCCTCTTGTCATTTAACTGTCCAAGCTAAAAGAGTAGGAGCTAGCGTATTATACCGGCCTTCCACCGGTATCCGTTCTGATAGTAAATCAATAAATATCAGAAACAAGTCGTTACGGGGTCATAATAAAGAATTTCAAAAAAAATTCGGACTTTTCTTTATTAGACTTCCCACGATGTTGGCATGCTATGCGTCCACCGTTATGAGCTAGATATATATAAAAACAGACTGACGGAATTACTTCCGCCCACCCCGACTATAGCCTTAATTGGCTAAGGTGCCGAACCGCATCGTCAATATGAACTATCGGATGCGACCAGCCTGTTATCCCCAGAGTAGCTTTTACCCAATAAGCCCGTGCCCATACCAAATGGGTCACGAGGATCACTAAAACCGTCTTTCGACCCTGTCCTGATGGTCAAGCCACCAGGATCACGTTTATTTGAAAATCAAACATTACGTGACTCGACTAGTTTGTCTCGCAGTCAAGCCAACTTTTGCTTTTGCGCTTACAGCCCGATTTCCAGCCGGACCAAGTTGACCTTAGTGTACCCGCGTTACTTTTTAGCAGGTGCCTGCCCCAGGCAAACTGGCAACCATACACGGTCCTTCTCTGATTTGCGTCAGAGTAAGTTAGACTTAAAATTAACAAAGGGAGGTATTCCACTGGCGTCCGAAGACTCCCTCCTATTCTCGACAATCATTAATTTCTTATCAATGTAAAGATCCAGTAAAGCTTCATGGGGTCTTTTTGTCCTACAGTAATTAAACGGCATCTTCACCGCTCTTTCAATTTCACTGGATAAATGGTTAAGACAGTTGCACAGTCGTTGGACCTTTCATAC
>CAYQNE010000099.1:0-2617 GCA_964418875.1 uncultured Gammaproteobacteria bacterium
TCTTCAACCAGGTCAACTTTGTTTAGATAAACCACTAAGGCGGGAACATTTACTTGCTTGGCCAAAAGGACGTGCTCTCTGGTTTGAGGCATGGGACCATCGGGAGCAGAAACAACTAAAATAGCTCCATCCATTTGGGCGGCGCCGGTAATCATGTTTTTGACATAATCGGCGTGTCCGGGACAATCGATGTGAGCATAGTGTCTTTTGTCGGTTTCGTATTCTAGGTGGGAAATAGCAATAGTGACGATTTTGGACTCATCTCTGACTGTACCCCCTTTGGCAATATCGGCGTATGATTTGGGGTTACCTTGAACTTTTGCTATAGCGGCACTGAGAGTGGTCTTACCATGGTCGACGTGACCGATGGTGCCAACATTAACATGAGGTTTGTTTCTAACGAATTTTTTATCTGCCATTTTTTACTCCTTTTTAGGTGTTTTTTAAAAAATAATATTTTGGTTTAAAAGCTTTTTGATTGTAACAGTAAAAATTGGCCTTTTCAAGGCGGAATTTGCTTGGTGTCATTTTGTCGACGGGTTGGTTTTGTCGGCAGTAAGTTTTTGTTGGATACTAGTCGGCACCGATTGGTAATGAGATGGCTCCATGTAAAAAGACCCACGACCCTGAGTAAGACTGCGAATAACGGTGGCATAACCGCGAACAGCTTCAAGAGGAATGGTGGCGTCAATAATGGATGACTTGGCTGCCTCGGTAGTACCATTTATCTGACCCCGACGGGAAGACAGGTCACCGATGACGGTACCCAGGAATTCGGCCGGAGTGTTGACTTCCATTTTCATGATAGGCTCAAGGATCAGTGGTGAGGCAAAAGAAAAGGCTTCTTTAATGGCGATGGCCCCGGCTAGTTTGAAAGCATTGTCAGAGGAATCAACATCGTGATAACTACCATCGTAAAGGGTGATTTTTATGTCAGTAATGGGATAGCCGACCAAAATCCCTTTTTGTAGAGTCTCCTTAATACCTTTTTCAACGGAAGGGATGAAATTTCGAGGGATAGATGCCCCCTTAATAGCATCAACAAACTCGTAACCCTCCCCTCTGGCTTTGGGTTCAACTTTTATTTTACAGTGACCATACTGACCGTGCCCGCCTGATTGGTGAATATACTTGCCTTCCCCTTGGGCAGGCTGGCTAATGGTTTCTCTGTAGGCCACCTGGGGTGTACCGGTTTTGACTGAAACATTAAACTCTCTTTTGAGGCGATCAATGATAATTTCCAGATATAACTCACCCATACCCGCAATAATGGTCTGCCCGGTTTCATGATTGTAGGAGACTTTAAAAGTGGGGTCTTCACTGGTCAGCTTGTTAAGGGCGGTGCCCATTTTTTCCTGGTCGGCAGTAGTGGCCGGCTCTATGGCCAAAGAAATAACCGGCTCGGTGAATTGGATCGGAGTTAGAGAAATGGGGTGCTCTTTGTCACAGAGAGTGTCACCGGTAGTAGAGTCTTTGAGTCCAATGGCGGCCACAATTTCTCCGGAAAAACCAACTTCAATATTTTCTCTTTTGTCGGCGTGCATTAATAAAAGACGACCCAGTCTTTCATTCTTTTGCTTGGTGATATTATAAACTTCGGAGCCACTTTTTAGAGTGCCGGAGTAAACGCGAATGTAAGAGAGGGTACCCACATGAGGGTCGCTCTGAACCTTGAAAAGCAAGGCGGACAAGGGAGAATCTTTGTGGTGTTTCCTAGTAATGGTTTGATTGGTAACCAGATCGAAACCTTCTACCGGTTTTAGATCGAGGGGAGAAGGCAGATAATCGATAACGGCATCAAGAACCGGTTGGACTCCTTTATTTCTCCAAGCAGAACCGCAATAAATAGGAAAAAGACGGGAAGCAATGACGGCGGGTCGCAGGGCTTTTTTGAGTTCCTCGACAGAAATTTTTTCTTCGTTTAAGAATTTTTCCATTAAGTCATCATCTTCGGCGGCAATTTTTTCAATCATGGCGGCGCGAGCGGAAGTGGTGATAGCGGTATATTCAGGGTCAATATCTTTAACACTATATTCAATACCTTGTTCGTCTTTGTCCCAAATAATCATTTTTTGACTAAGGAGATCAATGACACCGGTAAAACCGTGTTCTTTGCCTACGGGGATGGTCATGACAACAACCGGGGCGGCTAATTTATCTTGGATGCTTTTCAAAACCATATCGAGGTCGGCGCCAACTTTATCCATTTTGTTAACGAAGATGAGACGGGGAACATGGTACTTATCGGCTTGACGCCAAACCGTTTCCGATTGGGCCTGAACACCGGCATTACCATCAAAAATCATGATGGCGCCATCCAAGACCCGGAGGGATCTTTCGACTTCGGCAGTGAAATCGACGTGTCCCGGGGTGTCAATAATATTAAAACGGCAATCTTTCCAGAAAGTGGTAATACAAGCTGATTGAATGGTAATACCTTTTTCTTTTTCCTGATCCATGGTGTCAGTGGTGGTGGTACCATCATCTATAACACCAATTTTGTGGATTTTACCAGTATAAAAGAGAACTCTTTCGGTGGTGGTGGTCTTGCCGGCGTTGATATGGGCAATGACGCCAATATTACGGACTTTGTCCATGGCAACATTCCTGTCTTTTT
>CAYQNE010000100.1:0-2583 GCA_964418875.1 uncultured Gammaproteobacteria bacterium
TTTTGGTGGGAAAACTATTGATAGTGGCGATAAGCCTTTGGTTAAGATCGGTGGCGGTGAACATACTGAAAATAATGAGGGCGGAAACAGGCAAGATCCAAAGGTATTTTTTGAGAAGAACAAATGTGACGGCGGAGGCTCCCCAAAGAGCCATAATAGATATTCTGGAGGCGGTTAGAGTGAGGATGTGAAAAGCGGTTAGCCAAGAAACGAGGCTAATGATTTTGACAGAGGTTTTTTTGGTGGTAACGATAACACCGGCGATGATGATGAGAGCCACACTAAGATAGGTGGCCAAATCGTAGTGGCCGGCAAAAGTGGAACTGATACGGGCCCATTTTTCCATTTGGAGTAGTTGGCCTTTGGAAAATTCGGCGTTCATGGTGGAAATGATAGGTAGTTTGAAATATTTTTGACCGTAACCATACAGACAAACAAGAAAAGTGGTGATTAAAAGAGAGGTGTAGACAAAAGGGAAATGGCGGGGTTTTTTGATGGCGGAAAGGGTGAGGAAAAAGAGTGACATATATTCAAAGCGACGGAGAAGGTGAAGGAGAAGAAGATGACGGGGTTCGGTTTGAAAAATAAGGAGGGCGTGGATGGTGCTGAGACAAATGGTCAAAAAGTAGAGAAGGAAAAGTTTGGTAATTTTTATTTTGAAGACGGGTAGCCGGTTTTTGATTTGGTAGAGGAGCCAAATTAAAAGAGCTATGGCCACAACAATATCATCAAGTCGAATGGCCACATAAGTGCCCTTGATGGTTTGGAGGGGAAATTTAGGATAGAGAGGAATAAAGAGAATCAGGATGGCGAGAATGGGTTTGATTAGAGTTTGAAGCATGCTTGTCGATAGATTTTAAATGATGGTCGATTGCCACTGATGAAATAGAAAAGACTGCGGAGACAGGTGTTTAGTTTAAGCATTATTTTAACAATTTGATATCGGATGGGGCTGCGGTGTTTTTTAAAGAAAGATAAAACGCCGCGATATTCGTTGATGATGGGGTCAGCTTTATTTTTGGCGGAGGCGCCACCGAGGTGGATTATTTGAGGACCGATTAAATACCAGCATTGAGATTGAGGATTATTTTGTTTGAGGCGGTAACTGAGTTCGACTTCTTCGGCATACATGAAATAAGTAGGGTCAAAGGGTCCGGATTGGTCAAGGCTGGATTTTCTAACTAGCATGAAGGCGGCGGTGACCCAATCTTGTTGGTGATTGGAAAGATAAAATTTGTCTTTGGTGTAGAAATCGGGGGTATGAGGATGAAAGGGTTTGATTATTTTGTTGACGAAAGGTAAGTCGTCAAGGCCGATAGACCAGGTGAAAACATTGATTAGGTTGGGGAAAAATCCACCGGAAGCCTGGATGCTTTTATCAGGGTTAAGGAGTTGAGCGGTACAGGTGGAGGCTTCGGGATGGGAAGATAGCCAGTTTAATGATTGGCTGATGCTGGAATGAAGGATGAGGGTGTCAGAGTTGAGGAAAAGAATGTAGTTGCCGGTAGCTGCCTTAATGCCTTGATTATTGGCCCGACCGAATCCGAGATTTTTTTTATTGGTGATCAATTTGATCTGGGAGATTTTTTTTAGTAGGGAAACGGAGTTGTCGGTGGAGGCGTTATCGATGACGATAATTTCGAAGGGTATATGCGAAAGTCCTTTGTCCTTAAAAATAGAATGGAGACAATTTTGAGTAATTTTGGCGGTGTTGTAGGAAACGACGATGATAGAGAGAGTTGGCTTTATTTTCATTTCTTTTTTCTTTTGAAAAATCTGAGGTAGGAATGAAAGAGAATCAGAACAGTCGCTTGACTGAGGTAGAAGACGAATATGCGAGCCGGGAGATTAGTGGGGAAAGTACGGAGAGTGATTTTGGCTTTGTATTCCTTGCCCTGGTAAAGTAGTTTGTTTTTGATTCTTCGGGCCGGTTTGGTGAAGACATCATTTTCCCATTCAAAACCGTTAATATAGAGCGATTGTCTGAAGGGGAGGACGAACTCTTCCAGATAATAACTGCGGGTGGTTTGATGCCAGATGGTTCGAGCTTTTTCGGGTGGGTGGTTGAGAAGGATTCGAAAAGGGCCGGTGTAACTGGCTTTATAAAAATTGATGACTTCGGTTCTGGTCATGTTGGTAAAAAAAGCGGTGGTGTTGGGGATTTGGACGGTGTCGCCGGGAAGGTCTGATTTGATACTGTTGGGTAGATCTTTTGGGACGGGGATGGGGGTAGTGAGGTAGATGAGGGCTAGAAGATTGAAAATGAGAATGACAGTGATTTTTAGTTTTTTTATCATTGGAATAGCATCGGTCGTCCCAAATTATATTGGAGTTTTTCGACCTTTCTATCCCCTATTTTTTGGGCCGGTAGACCACCCCAGACTTGTTTGTCGGGGACATCTTTGGTGACAACGGCGCCGGCGGCAATGACAGCACCTTTACCAATGGTAACGCCAGGCAAGATGATGACCCGAGGGCCGATGAAGACATGGTCTTTGATGGTAACGGCTCCGTAAGAATTGCCGTAGTCTTTGGAGTGAATGTTGTGTTGATCGTTGTAGATTAATACTTGACTGGCGATGC
>CAYQNE010000101.1:0-2547 GCA_964418875.1 uncultured Gammaproteobacteria bacterium
CAAAGTAAAGGGAGCCATGATTTATCCGATTATCGTGGTGATTGGGATGATAATAGTGGTTTTTATTATGATGGTTTTTGTTATTCCCAAATTATTGGGATTGTATGCGGATTTCGGTTCTGAGATGCCGTTGACCACCAGAATTTTGATGCGAATGTCGACGATGGCAAAAGACTGGTGGTTTTTGTTCCCCGGAGTACTTTTTGGTTTTGTTTCTTTACTAAAAGTGGCAAATCAAAATCCTTTGTGGAAATTAAAAAAAGACAAATTATTGCTTAAAATTCCGGTTTGGGGAAATTTAACCGAAAAAACAATTGTGGCTAATACAATTAGAACTTTGTCGATGATGTTGTCGGCTGGAATTCCTTTGGTGGGGGCCCTAAAGATTGTGGCTGATGTGGCCGGAAACGGTCTTTATGAGGCGGCTTTTTTGGAGGTGTCTGAGAGGGTGCAAAAGGGTTATTCGGTGGCCAGTTCTTTTGAGGAAGTGGGGGTGTTTCCCATGATTGTCAATCAAATGACGGCTACCGGAGAGGCGACAGGGAAATTGGATGAAGTTTTAATGAAAGTGGCCAATTATTTTTCTACCGAAGCAGAACAGTCGGTTAAAACTCTGACGGCGGCCATAGAGCCATTGATTATGATTGTTTTGGGAATCGGGGTTTGTTTTTTGGTAATTGCGGTGATTATGCCAATTTATAACTTGACATCGCAGTTTTAATGGTTTTAAATGTAGTTAGTAAAAATTAAATTTTTAATATGAAAAAAATAAAAAATATGACTAGGAGGGGTTTTACTTTAGTTGAGTTGTTGATCGTTATTGCTCTTATCTCGATTTTGGCGGTAGCTGTTTTGGCGACGATTAACCCGATTGAGCAGGCCAATAAAGCCCGGGATGCCAGTGTGCTGAATGATGCAGCCGAGGTGATGAATGCGTATGAGAGGTATTATGCCAATAGTCAGAATTACCCTTGGATGATGTTTGCGGATCTTCCTGCTCTTACGGTTGACAGTGCCGTTCTTTATGATTCTGAGGATCCGGGTTTTGGTATTTGTTACGCAACTCTTGCTGGTCTTTCGACGGCTACTTTTACTTCTTGTAGTTCTGATGCGGCCGATCAGGGTCTTTTGGTTGACGCTGATGAATTAAAGTCTTCTTTTGTGGGTAAGAGTGCATTTTCTACTACGGTAGATGTCGCCGATGAGAATGGTTTGTGGCTTTATAAAGCTACCGGATCGGGTGGGGCGCTTTATGTTTGTTACATACCAAAGGCAAAGTCGAATAGGCAGTTAGTCGGTAATCTGTATTGTTTGAATGCGACTGGTCCTACTAGAGTTGCAAATGGGGGGCCTGGTTGTGACACTCCGGATTCGGATGGGTGGAGTACTCCGGATTTGACGGGAGCTACTTCTCAGTTTAGGTGTGTACCGGAATAAGGAAAGTTTTGTTGGAATTTGAAAACCCCGGCGCCCCGATGGAGCGGAGCTCAGCGGGGTAAAAAGAGTCGGGGTTTTTTAGTTTTGCAGAGCGGAACCTTTTGATTTAAAATGGTTTATGGAGATTTTGATGGGTTTTTTGGTTTTCGTTTTGGGTTTGTGTTGTGGATCGTTTATAAATATGTTGGTATTTCGTACGGCGGAAAAGTATAAACTGGCGGAAAGTGGTAAAAACAAACAAAATAAAAGGTCTTTTTGCGATTTTTGTGGAAGGCAGTTGGAATGGTATGAGAATATTCCGGTGATTTCGTGGACAGTTCAAGGGGGAAGGAGTAAGTGTTGTGGGAAAAGATTATCAGTCGCCTACCCTATTGTGGAGTTAGCAGTGGGGTTACTGTTTGTGTTTAATTTTTATTTTTTTGATTTTAAAATATCAGGGGAAATGATTTTGGGGTTGGTGGTGATAACAATGCTTGTCTTCGCGGCGGTGTTTGACATTAAACACATGATATTGCCGGATTTTTCTACCGGAATATTAATAGTAGTGACGGTGATTAGGTTGATTATATTAGGGTTTGGGGGAAATTTTGGCCAGGTGGAGTTGAGTTTGGTTAGTGCGGCGGGAGGAGCAGGGTTTTTGTTGGTGTTGTATTGGCTGACTAAGGGTAAGGGTATGGGTATGGGTGATGTTAAATTGGCGGTGTTTATGGGGTTGTGGTTGGGATGGCCGAAAATTGTGGTGGCTTTTTATGTGGCTTTTGTGGTGGGAGCGGTGGTGGGGGGGGTATTGATGTTGGTAAAAAAGCTGAAAAGAAAGTCGCTAATTGCCTTTGGTCCCTTTTTGATTTTGGGAACTTTGGTGGCTTGGTGGTGGGGAGAAAAAATTATTAAATTATTAAATTATTAAGAAAGAATGAAAAAAGGCTTAACTTTGATAGAAGTCTTATTGGTGATGTCAGTTTTGTTGTTGATGATAGGGATTATGACGGGCACTTTGAATCCGATAGCTTTGATTAATAAGGGTAAGGATGCCAGGAGAAAAAATGATATTAATAGGATTAAAATTGCTATGGAAGATTACATGACGGATAAGGATTGTTTCCCTACGGG
>CAYQNE010000102.1:0-2513 GCA_964418875.1 uncultured Gammaproteobacteria bacterium
AGGAGGTTTGTTAAGATTTTAAAAACAAACCGACGAAAACGCAGTGGGGTCGGAGTGAAACGGAGAAGTTGTAAGGCGTTATTCTTCTACGGAATCAAGAATTATTCGTTGTTTAAAACCACCTCTTTTTTTTGCTTTTTCTTGACGAAGCCGTTGAATGTCCTCCATGTTCCAACCCATAAGATCACACATTGCATTCAAAACTTCTAAAATATCTGCCGCTTCCTCTTGATTTGGTTCTTCTACAAATTCTGCGGCTTCTTCTTGAAGTTTTGTTAAGAGTAGTCTTCGGTATTCGTCATCTTTGGCAATGTGAGTGGTTGGAACTGCCCCACTTGCTATAATAATTTCCGGAATTTTGTCTCTAACTAGTTTGTTATATTCTTTTGTCATAGAATAACGCCTTACAATTTTGCCCAACGTTTCAGTATGTCCGTAGTTAAGTGGACATGTTAATCTTCCCAATTTTACAACATGGACGCTTAATTAGGGCCGAACGAAGTGAGGAGTACGTTTTTGTTCCTTTCTTCTTTATTTTCTGTTCCGCTTTTTATTTCTCTCTGGGTTTAAATTCAGCGAAAAAAAGAGGGGTGAGGGGTGAATTTTTTGAGGTGAAGATTTGTGGTGATTTTTTTGATTAGTTTTTGAAAAATTAAACTTGATAGTATATAGGTGATGAAGTCATATACTGAACAATCAAGGAAGGCCGTTGAAATAGATAAACGATTTAAACATGTAATGGCTGCCGTTCTTAATCCAGCGACTAATTATAAAAATGGAGTTATTAGATGTATAACTAGTCGTACGGGTGATGTGAGAACGAAAGGTTTTGTTGATAAAAGTGAGTTGTATAAAATCGAGGCTGATGCTTTTGGATATTTAAAGATAGGGAAGCGATTAGTAATAAAAAATATAATGAAGATTGTTGACCAGATTGGTGGCAGAGATTGGGATTTTCTTGGACTAGAAGATCCTGATATTTGGGTTGATAATAAGCTTGGATTAATACATGTTTATTTTACGATTCCTTTTCGGGGTAAAAAGGTTCATCGAACCTTGATAAATTTGGGCCATGCTGTTGGTTATGATTTGGACTCTTTAGAAATGACGGCTCCTGTTCTTATGGCGGATAAAGCCGGAGTGGATGGCGGGGCGAAAGAATTGTCTGTGGTTCCAATAAACAAACAAGGGTTTAGAAACAATTTGGTAGAGTCAAGCATACTGGAAGATGATTTTCGATATTCTGTCGTGAGAGTCGTCATTAGTGAAGATATGGGTCGGGCGTGGAAATATGGGAAAGTTGTTTTTCATCCGAAAGAACATAGATTTTCTTGGATTGCTGGCCATGCATCCCCTGGCCCACTTTTTCCCAACACATTTATTGAAGTGGGTAAAGGAAAGAGGTTGGGCTTAATAAACGGACGAGAGGCCAACCAGAAGGTTGATGATAAAACTAAATATGGAGAATTTTCTATAGGTCTATTTATTTACGATTACGAAAAAGGCGAGATTGATTGGGTTTCACCCAAACCATTTATAAGAGATAGTCAAGCGAAAACAATTACTTTTGCCAGTCAATTTATAGAAAAAGAAAAAGGAACCGGCATTCTTTACGTTCATATTGACGACTCTTTTGTTCGAATGTATAGGTTAAGCGCAGAAGCAATAAAGTCTTTACTACCTTAGGGTTGTAGTGGAAATAATCTTGTTTTGCTTTTATTCCCCTAAAATGTTTTTATTTCTTAATAAAAAGCCCAGCAAAAAATCTTAAAATTAAAAATGTATTTACGACAACGTTTCAGTATGGGCGGAGTCACGCCGACTGTTACAATTGTATTTTACCAACAGTTAAGTGATTTGGGAGAGGACGGGATGAGGACGAATCGACCATACTGTGTTAGATGACCTGAGGAGGTTTGTTAAAATTCCCCAAAAAACAAACCGACGAAAACGCAGTGGGGTCGAAGTGGAACGGAGAAGTAACTAATTTTTTTGAAAGAGAAATAGTTGTTGTTTCATCTTCTCGGCTATTTTTTCGGGCTTTTGGTGGGAAAAGATTTTTATGTCACCAAGGTCTTTGTAGACATGGAAACGGTTGGTATATTTCTCAGCCTCTCTTTCTTTATTTAAACCAAAGCCCCTAAATAATTGGCGAGTAACTACAATTTCTCTGCCTTCTTCAAGTGAATCTGAGGGCAGAAGGAGAATGCTAACACCCTTGTCCTCAAGTGTGTTTTTATGTTTTTCGATTAAGTTACTTAGTCCTTCGTGTACTAAAAAGCCTGAAGAAAGCGTTAAAACAAAATCTCCCGATAATTCATCTAATATTGAGTAAAATAGTTTGGAATTTTGATGACAATATCGGTGATATCCTTTGTCTTTAATAAAAACACCGATATTTTTTATTCTGTCACAAAATTCTTGATCTAGGTCAATAAAATCATAGTTAATCTTTTTGGGGTTAAGTGACACTTTGCGGAGGTTTTTGGATCTGTTTTGATTGAAGAAAATGA
>CAYQNE010000103.1:0-2502 GCA_964418875.1 uncultured Gammaproteobacteria bacterium
AAAACTATTCAAAAAAAAAGACATATATATTTCTCATCGACAAATCAAGCAAATAGACAAGAGGAAACGAATCAATATCATCATCGCTCTCGTTCTTCTCGCTGCCTTAACTGTTAGTGCCGTCTTTGGCTTTCGTAAAAATCGAGCCGCCGCCGCCGAAGCTCAATTCCAACAACTTTCTACCCAAATAGAGGAAAAACTAAAAAATGCCGTTGATGTCAAAAATCTTAGTCTTGATAGTGCCAAGGAGTTCGCCGGTCAAGCCGAAGATTTACTCCAACAAATCAAAGCCCTCGATCTGCACCCCCAGCAAGTTGATACCTTTCAGCAACAAATCCAAACTATCCTTTCCCAAACCGGCTCGTCTCAGAACTTGAATATGGACTTTTTTCACGACACCTCTCTTATTGCCAATAATCCCCAATACACCTCTTTAATTTTTTCTTCGCCATCCCTTTATCTTATCGACAAAAACTTTGGCCGAGTTGACTCTCTCAATGTTGATCAAAAAAGCAACAAAAATATCTCTATCAGTGATGATATCAAAGCCACCGTCTCTTTGGTTGAGTCAAACAATGCCTTTTATCTACTTACTTCTCAATCAGTTTCCCGCCTCAACAAAACCGGCACCGATGAAAAAATCAAACTGGACGATGTTGATTTCTCCGGTTCTCCTCTGGATATTCAATCTTGGAACAACGCTTTGTATATGCTCACTTCCAATTCTGTTGTTAAATTCACCCCTTCCGGCTCCACTTTCTCCTCCTCCACCTGGCTTCAGGAAAATCAGTCCTTGCCCTCCTCACCGTCTTCTTTTGCCATTAACGGTAAGGTATGGGTTTTGTCTTCCACCGGCAAGCTACAACCTTTCATTAGGGGTCAATCAGACTCTTTCCAGCCGGAACAACCCATCGAAGCCCAACAAGCCAGAAACCTGGTTACTTCTATTGATGGTGACTTATTGGCCTTCACCGACAATCAAAATCTGATTTATGTTTACCAAAAAGACGGAGATATGAAAGCCAAATACGACCTGGGCGACAAAAAAATTCACGATATTGCCCTAGACGAAACTACCAATACTATTTATATTCTCTGCCACGACCAAAAAATTTATAAAATTAGTATTTCCCCCTAACCCCATGTCTCAAAAAATTTCCAAACCCCACCTCAAATCATGAGATAATCACCATATGAGACATTTCAATCGCCAGTCTCGTGATTATAATTTTGTTAACAAAATTGAAGCCGGACTGGTTTTAACCGGTTCTGACGCCAAATCACTGCGCACCCAAGGGGTCCAGTTTCAAAACGCCCGCATTGATATCCAAAACGGTCAACCTATTATCGTTAACCTTAATATCCCCTTATACAAATACTCTCAAGGCCAAACAATTGATACCACCAGAGAGCGCCAATTACTTCTCACTCCCTCCCAAATTAAAAAACTCCAATCCTATCGCAAGCAAAAATACATGCTTATTCCTGTTAGTATCTTTCTTGCAGGTAAATGGTTCAAAGTCGAAATCGGCATTGGTCGCAAAATGCGCCGATACGAAAAACGGGCCAAAATCAAAAAGAAAGAATTCGACCAATCAAACCCCAAAAAATGAATTTTCCCCGCCATCTTAGCCACCCCACCAGAATCAAAATAGCTTCCTCTCTTATCCAGCACGAATTTCGCAAACTGCTTTGGCTCAGCCCTCCTGATTATTTTCCCAAAATCGATCAAAATCTGGACAAATTATTCTCTTGTCCGGAACTCAGCAACCCCCGTGATTTTTGGAATGGTCTTCACGGTCTCACCATGGGTTACAAGCTCAAAAACCTTATTTACTTTCTCACCGCCAAAAATATTCGCTGGTCTAAAAAAAACATGCCTCTTTCTCGACTTCACTTTGGTGTTGAACTAAATCCCACCACTACCGTCATCGCCACCGGCTCTTTGCCGGCTACCGAAGTCATTGATTTTTATCAAAAACCCCAAAACCAAAAATTAAAACAAAAATGTCTTAAAATCATCCAACAATCTCACCACCGCACTTCTCCTCGTCATTCTCAACCCATCTTTGTTATCCCCAAAAAATATCAAGACAAATATTACCCCACTGTCCATGATGGTAATGGTCGTCTGGCCAGAGCCATTTTAGAAGATAAAAAATCCATTCCGGCCTTTGTTGGTCAATACACCACCAAAGTCAAAAAACCTCAAGATTACTGGATCCCCACCAGTTTTCTAATGGACCTACTTTATTTTGTCTATCAAGCCCTTGATACAAAAGATGAAAAACTTTTTAAGTCCCACATCAACACCATCAAACACATCATCAATCATTCTTCTTTTGTCAAAACGGAATTTATCACTCGAGCCCTGACCACCCGCCAACCTCACCGTCAAAAAATCCTTCAAGCCCTAAATAGATCTTGAGGAGATGCCAGGTAACGATCCTGGGTCCGAAATCGAATTAAAAAAACCTCTACAAGCTTATCTTGTTTGACTCA
>CAYQNE010000104.1:0-2429 GCA_964418875.1 uncultured Gammaproteobacteria bacterium
CCTCTCACATCAACCCCAAAAGCATCTCAAAACCTTTTTTCTTTCACCTCACCAGACTTTTCAGCGTCATTACACAAAACAACACCAAAAATCCGATTACCACTCCCATCACTCCCACTCTGAATCCCGACGGTCTTAATTCTTTTTCCAAACTGGTCATATTCATCCACAACACCGCTATACCATAGACCAGCATGGCCACTGCGTTCAATCCCGCCGCCAATATCACCAACCCCACCGGTTGACCGAAACCGATTACCACTACCACCATGGCCAATATTATCTGTGTCCACAAAAACAAATAATAAAACTGGGGCAATTTTTCAATTCTAAATCTTTTCTTGTTAATAATTACTAAATTCTCACTCATTATCCGACTGGTGGCATCAAATACCGACAACTGGGTCGAAAACAACATAGCCCCTACAATCAACAAAAACACCACCCCCACTACTGGCACCGTTCTCAGTCCTATTACCTTGGCTTCCTCAATCAAAAATCCGATTCCTTCAATTTCCACCCCTGATCCGTACACTGTCACATAAGACAACAACGCCAACATGGCAATTGTCACAAATCCCGTCAACCAAAAAATCAAACCATGCTCCCAATTTATTACTTTCCACCACTTGTTAAATCTCTTCAGACTCAATGAGTTAATGGCAAAAGTTTTTCCTTCCAACTTGGCTTTCTCTCTTTTACCGGTCAAAATACTGGTAATCTTACTGCCATACTTTCCCATGCCATACCCCTTTTCCTTGACATAAAAAGACTGAGCCAAATTCAAATTTCCCCCTGCCCCCGAATAAGCAAAAGCCGCCAAAAAACTCAAAAACGGCAACCCCTCCGGCAACCAGTTATAACCCTCACCTCTGCCTACCAATCCCACCGCCAAGTCTTGCCAATCAGCTACTTTACTCAAACCAATCGCCATAGCCACGATTATGGGCACCCCTACCACTATCAGCCATTTTTGCAAAGCTTCTTCGGTTTTGTAAACCACCGGTCCCAACGTCAATATGCCCCCGATTAAGCCCAGCATTATCAATGCCATCGTCCCTCTATCTCCACCAAACACCTTCGTCATTACCTCCGCCGCCGACAATATTATCCCCGGCCAAATCCACGGAATCAAAGTAGACAAGACAAACCAAATCCCCACCCATCGCCCCCATTTTCTGGCCAATCCCACAAACACACTCTCACCATTAATCAAGGCCCACCGCTCAATCTCCATATTCAAAAAAAACTGAAAACTGATCCCTAGGAGAGCCCCCCACAATATTCCCAACCCCCAATGAGCTGTTAAATAGGGCCACAACACCAACTCCCCACTACCCAGTCCCAAGCCCAACAAGACAAAACTCGGTCCCAATATTTTTTTTAATTTCGGCGCTCGCGGCAATCTGCCCCGTCCTAATTTTCCTATCTTCACAACTTATTTATATCATTTAAGACATTATCCCTGCTTGCCCCGCAACGGCTGGGGCTACCGCGGGACGACCCGTCTCCATTTTTCCACCACCACCTCCCTAAAAGTTTTTTCTTCCCTCCGTTCGTAGCCCAATTCTGCCAGTTTTTTCTTATAATCCAGTCCATGAATTTCCACGGCGTAGGGGATTACCTCAATAGTTTCGGCCTCCGGTTCTTCTTGTTTCAGATCTCTGACCACCATCTCTGGTCGATAATAAGTTACCGGATCTGAAACTGTCGTCACCATCCACACTTCCTCGCCCAAACTTTCCGCCAAACCTTTCCAATTTTCTCGATGAAATTGCGGAATTAATAAATAGGCCAAGCTCCAAAACAAAAAACCCACCACCAAAACCTTTTTTGGTTTAATAACCAAGCACATTATCGGTACCAAATACAAAAACCTGAAATACTGCATCATCGGCACCTTAAAAGAAACTATCCCGGCTAAAATCAATGGCATCAACAACAAAAACCCTAGTTTTATATTTTTCTTTAAATTAAGCAGTATTCCTGTTGTCCACGTCCCGGCCATCAAATAATAAATTTTCTTGGGATAAAAACTAATCCTGCCACTACCAAATTTGACCGGGATCAAGATTAAATTTTTCAAACTGCTTTTGCCCAAGACATTTTTCCACCCCGTTACCTCTCCCAACAATAATTGTGAGTTTTGCCATTGTTTTATTAAAAGTGGTCCCATCGCTCCCATGGCTATTACCAGTCCCCAAATGGTTTTGGCCAACAACCGCCATTTTTTCTTTACCGACCACCAAATTAGCATGGCCGCTATCAAAAATATCGATCCATAAAAACTTATAAAAGCTAAAAAACAAAAAATATTAAAAAAAACTATATTTGACCAGCTTTCCTTCTTTTCTGTTTTAAAAAAATATAGCACTGTCGCTGTCAACCACATCACCGCCAAACTATACATCCGCGCTTCCTGTGAATAA
>CAYQNE010000105.1:0-2349 GCA_964418875.1 uncultured Gammaproteobacteria bacterium
TATAAAACAAACATTCTGAAATAATTAGTCAGTTCAACTTGTATTAAAATATAAGTATCTATGGACAAAACATCCGATCAAGAATTGGTTCGAGCGGTTCAATCACAAGATTATCAGGCTCTCGATCTCCTGGTGCGTCGCTATCAGAAGCGTCTGACCGATTACGCCCTTCGTCTCGGGGCTGATTATGATTCAGCCCAAGACATTGTCCAACAATCTTTTATCAATGCCTATCAAAACATCAATGGTTTTAATCATAAATATAAATTTTCATCCTGGATCTATCGTATTGTCCACAATCAAGCCGTCAACCATTTCAAAAAACAAAAAAACCACCACTCTCTCGACCTATTTGACTGGCTGGCTGAGATTATTCCCTCCAAGACCAATATTGAACAATCTGCCATACAATCCGACCAAAAAGACCAAATCAAAAAATGCCTTCAACTCCTTTCTCTCAATTATCGGTCAGTCGTCACCCTTTATTATTTTCAAGACAAGAAATATGAGGAAATCAGCCGTATTCTCCACATTCCCGTTTCCACTGTTGGGGTCCGTCTCAAACGTGCCAAAAATAAGTTAAAAATTTTATGTCGAAACATATGACCAAAAATCTCAGTAAAAAAATTATTGGAAAAATCAAATCAAAGCACATCCGCCCCAAACCAAGGTGGTATTTTTATCTTTCCTCTTTTCTTTTTGGCCTTAGCCTTACTTCGGCCCTTATTCTGACGACCATTTCTCTTAATTTATTCCTTTTTCACCTGCCTCGTCCTTTATTCATCTTTCGCCCTCTGCCCTTTTTCCTTTTCTTTCTCGCCACCCTCACTCTCGCGGCCTCCCTTTACTTGCTTCATAAAAATCAATATCGCCACAGTCTCTTGGCTGTTTTTCTGGGGGCCATGCTCTTCATTCTTGTCGGCAACCACCTCTTCACCTGTTTCCGTTCCTCTCGGCGTTTTCCCCAGCGCCTACGTCGTTTTTACCAGCAGCAACAGCTACCCACCCCCTCACTCCGTCGATCTCTACATGGCCGTTCTCTCCACCTTCAAACAAGGTAGACTTTTCACCTAACTGGTCACCCCTCTCACTCTACATTTTCATTAAGGTATTGGCAATATCCATATACAGCCAATAAGCCACAACAGCCAAACTGGCCACTACCACCTTCACCCAGTGTCTCTTAATTAAAAATTCCACACTTATTTATAACCCGAATATTACCCGAAAGTCAAACACCAAACCCAAACCCCTTTTTTATCTCCAATTGCTTCCACTTACTTTACTTTTTTCGCCTTAACTCCATACTCAATCAATCCCTCGCTGGTCGGCTCTGACAATCGTCTTAATGTACACACAATTTTGTCGCCCTCTTTTAATTCTTCTTTTCCCGCTCCCATCATTTCATATTTTTTCCCCTCAATATCAGCCAAAACAAAACAATACGGTGCCCATTTTTCTTGCCTCTCCGTCGCCACTCTAACTCTGGTAGAAAAAAGCACTTTACCTTTTTTCCCCAACAATATCCTCCATTCCTTGTTTCTTCGCCAATAAGTCGCCGGGTTTATCGTCATTTTCCTCCTCCCAAAATATGAACCACCGCTGTCCCGCCACTGCCACCCACATTTTGAGTCAAACCAACATTAACCTTACCCTTTCTGATTAAATCGGCCATATAAGCAATTTGTTTCACTCCTGTCGCCCCCACTGGGTGGCCACCGGCCTTAAGCCCTCCCGACGGATTAATCACTATTTTCCCTCCGTCAGCAGTCGATCCTTTTAGTGTTGCCTTGCCACCTTCTCCCTTTTTAAAAAACCCCAAATCTTCAATGGCCAATATCTCACCAATACTAAAACAATCATGCACTTCAGCCATTTCTACATCAACGGCTGATATTCCGGCCATCTTATAAGCGCCCATTGCAGCTCTTTTTGTCGCCCCTAGTTCTGTCAATTTCTTTCTATCTGCCAATGTCAAGCTATCCGATCCCTGTCCAAAACCTAGGATTTTTGGCCCTTTAACATTTTTTGTTGTTAATACTACCGCCGCCGCCCCATCACTAATGGGGGAGCAGTCCAACAGTCTAATCGGGTCGGCTATCAACTGACTCTGACTGATTTCTTTAATAGAATATTCTTTGTGAAATTGGGCCTCTGGGTTATTCATTGCCTGTCGGTGATTTTTATTGCTGACGGCCGAAAGCATTTTTCGGGTAGTACCAAATTTTTTCATATGAGCCAATGTTAATATGCCATAGAGCGCCGGGAAAGTACTACCATACTCTCGTTTAAAATCTGCCGCTCCCGCCAAAAATTCCGTTGCTTCTGCCGTTTGCACGTCGGTCATTT
>CAYQNE010000106.1:0-2330 GCA_964418875.1 uncultured Gammaproteobacteria bacterium
TTCACCGGCGTCAATGTAATTGATTTTGTCATCCCCGGCTAATTTCATATATAATTTATTTATGAAGTTTTTTTCTCTACCCTTCTCCCTTCTCCTCCTGTCGCTCTCTATTCCCATATTTTCTCACCCTGCTCTAGCTGCTTCAGCCGGCCTCAATCTCATTAACCAATCAAACTCCCACTCTTCTGTTCCTAATGATGGCAATGTCAAAAACTGGATGCTCTATACTCCTAATCATCCTTCTGATCTGCAAAACACCCCACCTCCTGCTCCCAATATTGTCCTCCGTATTCATTCCGCCTGGACCGATATAGGACAACAAATGTTGGGTGACCCTTCACAACAAGACCAGGCTGCCCAGAGTTGGTGCCAAGCCATCAACTCTTTTGCTTCCACCAAATCTCAAGTCTATGTTGAACCTTTCAACGAACTATCCCACCCATCCGAATGTCGCTCTCCTTCGGGCACCCTTGACATTGACACCGCCATCAGCAAGGCCCATTCCTTTATCTCCAAACTTCAATCCTGTCTTGACTCATCCGCCACCATCATTTCTCCTGCCCTTGATCCTCAAAACGCTAATTTCCCTAAAACATCACAGGCTTTCTCCAACTTTTCCATCATTTCGTATCATCCCTACCAAGAAAATACCGCCAAAAATTACTCCTCCGGCCCTCTTGCCGGCAAACAATTTATTTTCACAGAAACTGGCACTACCAAAAACGGCCAAGTCATTTATGACGATTGCGCCCTTATCGACTTTTATTGCGGCCTAGACATCACTCCTTTTTGGCAAGACCAAAGTGACATTATCGCCTATTTTCTATTTACTTTCTCTCCCGGTGATTACGGTGGCTCCTGGACCCTTACCAGCCCCAGCGTTGTCAAAGCCCTAACCGCTCAATGTGACGAAGACCTCCCCTGTCAACCTCAAGACATCGACTGTCGTCTTGAATCTCTCTACACCCCCCCGATTAATATCAAAACAGCCGACCCCTCTCACCCTGGCATCGCCAAACCACGTTGGGACGGAGGCAAACACCCCAACAACTATGCCCCCAAACAAGAACTTGTCACCATTTGTGTTAGTGATACCGAAATCAAACAAACTTTCTCTCCCCTCCAAAATCCCGACACCAAAGAAATTGAACCCTATACTGCTACCGAAGTTCGAGAAAACGTCAAAGAAAACAAGTTTGCTAGTAACCTGCCCCGTCTTGTCAGCAGATTTTTTAAACCCATTACTCTCCTATTCTCTAAAGAACAAATAACCGAATCCTTCACCTCCTTTGGCGATAATTACATTAGTGCCAGCTACAAAATGACTCCCGCCAAACAACAAAACAAATTTAGACAACACCTCATTGCCAAGGCTAAAAGTGGCACTGCTCTCGATGAGCAAATCGCCTGGACCTGCTCTACCGGTTGCTTCGGTCTAAATTGCGGTAAACCTGACAACAGCTGTCAGCCAATCTATCTTTCTGATGACACTCAGCCCTGCCATCAACTAGCCTACCCCTACATTAATTTCACTCGCTCTGGTTCCTCTAACTCCCAAGTAATTGTCACCGACGACAATGGTCAAACAACTCAAGATCGCATGCTTCCAAATGGTGCTGTTCTTGCCGAATCAAATGTCCCCCTTCAAGCCATTTCTTCCAACCAAAAAAAGGCCTCAAACGAAATCTGTAAAACAGTCGCTCGGCCACCTATCCAAGACACCACCAATCTTCTCAAATTCAATCTTTTCCGCTTTATTTCTGAGCTCATCAATAAAATTAAAACTGTCAAAACCAACGTTAAGATTGAAGAAAAAATTGACTCTGAACTTCTACAAGGTCTTGAAAACCAAAAAACACTTGTTAAAAACTTCCTTCCCGAACGAGACAATCAAAAAACTCAAAATGAGGCCGACTCTGGCACTACTGGCAAAATCAATATTAAAAGTCCCGGTGGTGGCCAACCTGAAAAAGATTTCAGAAATTTTATCGACTACCTCCACCCCGCTTCTTGGAATCTCTAACCTCTTTAATTCATGCTAAAATTAATTCACATGTCCATCCGTAAAATTCTCACCAAACTCAACAATCGCAACGCCCGCCTTTTCCCCAAATTTTCAAGCTTAACTTGGGCAATTATCATTGCTTTTTTCATCTTAAGCGGCACCTTCATCAACCAATCCCTCAAAGCCGAAGAACCCGACCCTCCACATAATCCTTTCAAAGAAAAAGCCGAAAACTATAAATCAGGTAATCCCAACTTAGAAAACTGGAACCTGTCCAATCTTACATCTACCATTGACAGCGGTAATCATCTTCTCGGTGACACAG
>CAYQNE010000107.1:0-2307 GCA_964418875.1 uncultured Gammaproteobacteria bacterium
AACGGTTAAATTTGCTAAAGGGGCAGAGAAAAGAGGAATTAAGGTGATTGTGGCGGGGGCGGGCGGGGCAGCGCATTTGCCGGGAGTGATTGCGGCCATGACTTCTTTGCCGGTAATAGGAATTCCAATTAAAAGCCAGGCCTTGTCGGGAATTGATTCGCTTTATTCGATAGTGCAGATGCCGTCGGGAGTGCCGGTGGCAACGGTGGGAATTAATGGGGCTAAAAATGCGGCGATTTTGGCAGTGGAGATGTTGGGGATTAGTGATATCAAGCTGAGGAAAGCAGTCAAGGTTTATAAGAAAAAACTGAGAGCGGGGGTGGCGGAGAAACAAAAACGGCTGGACAGGTTGGGGGTAGAAAAATATTTAAAGTTTTTGGAGGAGGACAAAAAATGATTCAAAACAAAACTGTTTTAAAGGCATTGCCAAAGGTATTAAGAGGGATTGAGGTCCCAGGATGGGAAGGAAAAATAAAAGGTAAGGTGCGAGAAATGTATATTAAGGGGGACAAGAGGGTGGTAATCACGACGGACAGATTGTCGGCCTTTGATGTAAATTTGGTGGAGGTACCTTATAAAGGGGCAGTGCTGAACCAGTTGGCTGGTTGGTGGTTTGAAAAGACCAGAGACATAGTTGACAATCACATGGTTGAGATAGTGGATCCAAATGTGATGGTGGTGAGAAACTGTAAACCAATTCCGGTGGAAATGGTGGTGAGGGGTTATATAAGCGGGGTGACAACAACCTCGATATGGTATTCGTATCAGAGGGGCGAGAGGGTTATTTATGGAATTAAGTTTCCGGATGGACTGGTCAAAAATCAAAAACTACCAGAAGCGGTGATCACGCCAACGACTCATGGGGGAGGCAAGAGTGGACATGACGAGCGACTAACCAGAGACGAGATTATTGAAAGAGGGATTGTAGAGGAAAAACTTTATAAAAAGATGGAAAGGACGGCAGTGGAATTGTTTAGGTATGGATCGGAGTGGTGTCGAAAGAGAGGGTTAATTTTGGTGGATACAAAATATGAATTCGGACTGGTGAATGGAAAATTAACACTAATGGATGAAATTCATACTCCGGATTCTTCCAGATTTTGGCTGGCCGACAGTTATGAGACACGGTTAAAAAAGGGCTTGGAGCCGGAAAATTATGACAAGGAATTTTTGAGGCTGTGGTATGCCAAAAAGGGTTATCAAGGTGATGGCAAGCCACCAAAAATGCCGAAAGATTTAGTCGTAGCGGTAGCGAAAAGATATGTAAGTGTGTATGAAAAAATAACGGGTAAGAAATTTGAAGTGTTTTCTTATCCAATAGAAGAAAAAATTGTGACGAAGTTGAAAAAATGGGAACAAAAAGGAAGGATGACTTATAAAAAAGCGGGGGTGGATCGAAAAAGTGGAGATGAGGCATCGTTTAGGGCATATAAATTGGCGAGAAAAACTTATAGAAATGAGGTGATTGAACTGGGGGGAATTTCAGCTTTTGGGGCAGGATTTGATGGATATGAGAATCCGTATTTACTGGCGGGGGCGGACGGAGTGGGGACGAAATTAAAAATTGCTTTTAAGATGGGGGTTCATGATACGGTGGGAATTGATTTGGTGGCAATGTCGGTTAATGATTTGATCAGGCGAGGAGCGGAGCCGATTATATTTTTGCCTTATTTGGCGACTTCAAAGATAGTGCCGAAAAAAGCGGAGGAGATTGCCAGGGGAATTGCTGAGGGATGCCGAATAGCAGGTTGCTCGATTTTGGGAGGAGAGACAGCAGAACTGCCAGATTTTTATAAAAAGGGTGAGTATGATTTGGCAGGAAGCGCAATTGGAGTAGTGGAAAAAGACAAGGTTATTACGGGTGAAGAGATTAGAGAAGGTGACATACTGGTGGGATTGGCGTCAAGCGGGCTTCATAGCAATGGTTTCTCTTTGGCAAGGAAAGTGTTGCTGGATGAATTTGACTTGGATGAAAAAATAGATAAATTGGGAGGAAAAAGTCTGGGAGAGGAACTGCTGATTCCGACTAAGATTTATGTAAAGCCAATATTGGCACTGTTGAGAAGTGGAGTAAAAATCCACGGTATGGCTCATATAACCGGAGGGGGGATAATGGAGAAATTGGGCAAGATTGTACCTAGGGGGATGGTGGCTAAAATAAAGGCTGAAAGCTGGAAAACTCAAGCAATATTTAAACTGATTGAAAAGAAAGGTGGAATCGAGAAGGAAGAGATGTTTAGAACTTTTAATATGGGACTGGGAATGATATTGGTAGTGCCGAAAAGTGAGGTGGAGATGATTAAAGAA
>CAYQNE010000108.1:0-2286 GCA_964418875.1 uncultured Gammaproteobacteria bacterium
TTAACGAAAGTTTTGTTAGGTTATTTTAGGGACTGACGGTTACAATTTAGTTACAATTTTGATTCTTGATTATGTGTTACTTCCTGTAGTCGGTAAAATCAAAGGTAAAGAAAAAGTAGAAGATTTCTTTCTCTAATCATTAACGACTTGCTTCCCTGGCTGCCAGAAGGTGTGCTTTCAGACAGCACAGTGGAACGTGCGCTTTACCTGTAGAGATGTTTTATCAGGTGCAAACTCGTATTATATTACCTCGCGTGTAAGCTTACAAAAACATGACCTGGCCAACGTAATCGGGTATGTCCCGTCTGAAGTCGCTGCTAAACTCCGGCGGAATGAACACAGTATGGACGTCGGTAATTTTGAACCTCACGTTGCCCAGAATCCGCCATTCTCGCTCCATGTAGAAGTTTTTTTCATCAATATCATCTGTAGAATGGTCGAAAAATTTGATAAAGCTAAAAATGCAGAAGTCCCAGAATCGTGCGAGTTCCATTGCCTCTCTGTCTACTCCAGGGCCTGGTGCATCGCGTAGATTCTCATCAAGGAGGTCCCGAGAACTCCGCACCATTTTTTCGAAATATTTACCAAGATCAACATCTTCGTGTTCGGCATTAATACGTTTTCCCATAGCGGGATCGATGTCGAGCACTATAGGTCGCTTGGTCCCTGGAATGCCAGATACCGGAAGATACCATATGGGAGCAGCTCCTTGCTTCACGAGAAAATCCTTTGAGAACGAGAGGCCAAACTTGCTGTACTTATTTGCATGCACAGCAACGTCGGATATCGGGATATCGCAAAAACAGACTACCTCGGGCGAGTACATTTTGTTTTCAGCAAAGCTTGCATTAGTTATTTTAAGGTTTCCGGAAATGTTTGGGTTGTGTGGCGGGTGCGTTACCCATCCAGACTTGAGAATCTTAACCAAAATTTTGTACTGATCAGATGTTTCCAAACCCCGGCCGGCAAAATGCGAAAGTTCATTTGAAATGTATCGCTGCATTGCGTTTATTCTCCAAGTAATCTAATATTCTGCATAAGGAGTGGCCGCTTTTTTATCTATAATATTAATTGTAACCAACGTGGATAGTTGTTGTTTGGGTGAAAGTGTTTTATTAGTTCTATAGTTACAGATGTTGGATTAGATTGCGTTTTATTTAATAGATCATTCCAAATCGTTTCTTTCTCACCAGATTTTCGGTCTCTTGATTTCATGTGTATTATTCTGTCTCTAATTTGTCTCGCATGTATATAGTTTTGGTAAAGGCGCTTACCTTTGGGCAATTTGATATCGAATATTTGAGGTAAAATGTCAGAAATTTTTTCATCAAGTGATAAATATCTTTCAATTTGGTCTTTGTTGTAAGATTCCGTACATTTCTTATCATTCCTGGTTTTATTATATATATAATCATCAGGAATTGATTCGTTTACAAAGCTTTCAATTGCCGTTGTTGAATAAATATAGGCGCCAGCCATTAGTTCAAAGTAATCAATAATGGAACCATCCCAACCATCAAGGCTAAATCGGCCTTTTTTCGTATAGTCAACATTTTCAAATATTTTTTCCCGGAGTTTAATGGCCTTATTATACATTTCATTCGCCATGTTAATAAACATTGCTGGTGCACTAGGCATTGGTACTGATATTTCCAACTTTTCAAAATCACATACCGCCACTAAATTAACAACAGTTCCTTTGACAGATACTTTCCCTGTCCAAGGACTTTTCCAATCCTTCGCTAATTGCACAACACCTTTAAGACGTTTGTCTTGACAATTTATATCTTTATTCTTATCCATAAATATTTGGCAGTCCAACACTAAATAGACAGTTTGGGGTGTTATACAGCTTCTGTATACCCACTGAAGTATCAGCTACAGTAGGGAGGATTTAGAGTCTGGCCTTGTTTTTTATACTACCTTTCGTTCAAACGACTCTTTAAATAAAAAAGCCCTCTCTCTCATTTTGAGAAACAGGGCTTTGGATGATCAAACCATAATCCCCCCAATTATAGCTGCTCAAAAGCACACATGATAAGGTAAAGATCAGTACACTAGATCACTAACTCTGTTATAGTATCTTGTCAAGGAGTATTACGGCGAGGTTTTCAATCGGTAATCATTGAATTTCTATTGAAAGATATCTGAGCCTTTGTAGGTGCACTAAACAAAACCTATCAAACCTGACGCACTTCCATTACGAGCACGAAAAGTTAATACTAAGGCCAAACGAAATGAGCCGAAGGGAACCCTTGACAGTAAGGACGCTCGTGGGGAAGAATG
>CAYQNE010000109.1:0-2251 GCA_964418875.1 uncultured Gammaproteobacteria bacterium
GCAAACGGTGGCAAATCTAAAAGTAGAAAAAGATAGTTTACCTGATGGTATGGAAGTAGTATTGTTATCCAGTGGCTAATCTCTGTTTATGAAGAGTTCAATAAGATTACCGCCAAGTTCGACGGAAGCGGAGGTGTCAATTGTGGGGGCTATTTTGATAGACAACGATGCTATGGTATCAGTGTCGGAATTTTTACGGCCGGAGCATTTTTATAATGAGAATTATGGCAAGGTTTATGAGGCCATGATGGTTTTGTATGAAGCCAGGTCACCGATTGATATGGTGACGGTGGCGGAGAAGTTGAAGGAATCTAAGATGTTGGTTAAGGTGGGTGGGAAGACTTTTTTGAGTAAATTGGCCAATCAGGTGCCGACGGCGGCTCATGCCGAGTCTTATGGTCGGATTGTGAAGGCTTTGTCGGCTAAAAGAGAATTGATTTCGGCGGCGGCCAGGATTACGGAAAAGGCTTTTGATGAGTCGTTGGCGGCGGATGAGTTGATGGATGTGGCCGAGCAGGAAATTTTTACTTTATCGCAAAAACATTTGAAAAGTGTGCCGACCTCTTTGCGAGAGGTGTTGACGGCTAGTTTTGATCGTTTGGATGAGTTGCAAAAGCGGGGTAGTGGATTGAGAGGGGTACCGACCGGTTTTTCTCGGCTGGATAGGATGTTGGCGGGGATGCAAGACAGTAATTTGATAGTGTTGGCTTCCAGGCCGGGAGTAGGAAAGACAGCTTTTTCTTTGAATATAGCCAGGCACGTGGCGGTGGAGGAAAAGTTGCCGACTTGTGTTTTTTCTTTGGAAATGAGTAAGGAAGAATTGGTGGACAGGCTTTTGGTCAGACAGGGTTTGATTGATGCTTGGAAATTAAAGACAGGGCAACTATCAGACAGTGATTTTTCTTCTTTGTCGGAAGCCATGGGAGTGTTGGCGGAAGCTCCTTTATATATAGATGATACGCCGGGTTTGACGGTGACGGAGTTGAGGACTAAGGCCAGGCGATTACAGGTGGATAAAGGAATTCGTTTTATTATTGTGGACTATTTACAGTTAATGCATGGGATGAATCGAGACAATCGGGTGCAGGAGGTGTCGGAAATCTCTCAGGGGTTAAAAAATTTGGCGCGGGAATTAAGGGTGCCGATATTGGCGGCGGCTCAGTTATCACGAGCTATGGAGACAAGAGGGGGACGACCGAGACTGTCGGATTTACGCGAGAGTGGATGTTTGACGGGTGATACTTTAATAACTTTGTCGAGCGGGAATCAAGTTAAAATTGAGGATTTGGTGGGAAGGAAAAATGTTAAGGTGTTGGCTTTGCAAAAGGATTGGCGGATTATGTCTGTTGGGACGAGTAAGATTTTTTATAGTGGTAAAAAACAGGTTTTTGAATTGATGTTGAAAGGTGGACGAAAGATTAAGGCTTCGGCCAATCATCCGTTTAGAAAGTTGGAAGGTTGGCAAAGACTAGATGGATTAAAGATCGGAGACAGGGTAGCAGTGCCGCGGGGTGAGGGTGATTTTAGTAGAGAAATGGTTGACTTGTCGGGGCCTGATGTTTTTTGGGATGAGGTGAAGGAGGTAAAAAGTTTGGGTTTAAAAAAGGTTTACGACATGACTGTTCCCGGAGGGAATAATTTTGTGGCTAATGATATTATTGTTCACAATAGCATAGAACAAGATGCGGATGTGGTGGCGTTTTTGCATCGAGAGGATGAGGAAGTAAGGGAAATGATAACTTGTAGTATAGAGAAGCATAGAAACGGTCCTACGGGTAGTTTTAGCCTCTACTTTAATGGTAAGCAGGTTAGCTTTTTTGATGTAGAAAAGAAAGAGTGAGATAATGGTGGAATTGTGAGATTGGCCGAAGTGGCGGAATTGGCAGACGCGCACGACTCAAAATCGTGTGGTGGCAACACCATGGGGGTTCGATTCCCCCCTTCGGCACTGAGAAAAATGATGATTTTAAGCATAATATTAAAATTTTTGGCCATAGTGGGGTTTTTGTATCTAAGTTGGAGAAGAATGGGGGAGGGTTATGACGAGGCTAGGGTAGTGGCCTTTTCTTGGATAGCCTTGTTGTCGTTTTTCATTGGAGGTCGACTGGCTTATGGTTTAATTCATTGGGGAGTGTGGAATGATTCTTGGTTGAGCTGGGGAGCTATTTTGGATAAGCCAGGGATATCTTATGGTGGCGCTTACGTGGGGTTTTTGGTGGGGGCGGGGATAGTTTGTTTAAAAAATGAATGG
>CAYQNE010000110.1:0-2206 GCA_964418875.1 uncultured Gammaproteobacteria bacterium
AGCAAATGGCGCAACCTGGGTCTTGAAGCCATTCAGTCAAAATGGCTACTTTATATCGACGCCGACGAAAGAGTCCCCCGCCAGCTAAGAGATGAAATTAACAATATCGTCATTGCCGGGAGTCAATCGACCCAGCCATCCCCAACTCAAAGCTGGTATGTCATCCCCCGAGCCAATTATTACCTTGGTCGACGGGTAAAACATGGCGGTTCCTATCCCGACTACGTCAAGCGTCTTTTCCAAACAAAAAAATTAAAAGGCTGGCAAGGAGACTTACACGAAGAACCCATCATTAAGGGTGAACCTGGTTATTTAAAATCAGATTTACTCCATTACACTCACCGCCACCTGGCATCTATGTTAAAAAAAACCAACGCCTGGACCGATATGGAAGCCACCGCCTTATTTAAAGACAATCACCCTCCCATTGTCTGGTGGCGCATCATTCGTATGATGCTTACCACCTTTTTCCACCGTCTTATCGGACAAAGCATGTGGAAAGACGGCACCGTCGGCTGGATATCCGTCATTTTTGAAACCTTTGATACTTTTATTATCTATGCCAAATTATGGCAATTACAGCAAAAAATACAAAACTAATATTATTGTCAATAATTATTTGTTCGTTTTTTCTTAGGTTTTTTCGTTATTCTCATCGTTTTGTTTTCAATCAAGATCAAGCCAGAGACACGGTCATGGTAATGCATGCTCTCAAACACCGCCAGTCACTATTACTTGGTTCAGCTGCTTCCGCCGGCCCATTCAACTTTGGACCAATTTATCACTACGCTATCGCCATTTCAAAAATTATTATCCCATCCTTTATGGCTCCGTGGCTTATGTTTACATTAATTTCATCCCTCATGCCATTGATTTTTTATCAAATCGGTAAAAACCTCAAAAACCAAACTTTCGGCTTAATATTAGCCACCATTTCTTGTCTGTCACTATCAGCGGTTAAAAATGCGCCGGATATGCTCAACACCATTTTTATTTTTTACCTTACTTCTTTTGCTTTACTTTTTTTGTCTGTCTACCTGACAAAACCTTCCGTCAAAAATTTATTTTTATTATCATTTTTTGTCGGTTTGGCCACCACACCACACTTTCAATCCTTAGGACTTTATAGCATTAACTTATTAATGATTATTTACAACATTAAAAAACCAAAAAAAATACTAATAATCATTATAGGTTCTCTTTTGCCATATTTGCCAAATTTTATTTTTGATCTAAACCATAATTTTGTTTGGATAAAAAGCGTTTTTAATTATTATTTTTCCGGTCAATCAATTTATTACTATCCGGTTCGCTGGTTAACCGATATTTTTGTTTTTTGGCCACAACTCTGGGGTAAAACAATTGCTATGATAAATTTATCCGGATATATATTCATCGCCTTCTTTCTTATCGGTTTTATTTTAAGCCTTAAAAACATCAAAAAGGAAAAAACGCTAACGGTTATTATTATTTCATTTTTACTCCAAATTGTTCTTATCCGTTACTACAAAGGGCCACGGTCAGAAGAATATTTCTTCACCTTTATCGCTTTTTTTATTTTTTTAACAAGTTGGTCAATTTACCAGATAATATATAGATTCAAAAAATCTGGCAAAATAATATTTATTGCTCTTGTTTGTGTCTTGTCATACCAAAACTATAATCTCATAATCACTCAGACATCCCAAGCACAAAAAATTATAAAAATCAAAAAAAATATTGAAACTGAAACAAATCAAAACACCTTCTCTTTCTATACTGATTCAGGTAGCAATATGATCAACATGCCTCTTTTCTACTTACTTTATGACAACCATCAAATCACTTCCGCCGGTTACAAAATCGGTACCTGTAACCATAACTGCCCCGACCCCGATAAAATAATTATAAATTCGCCTCCCTACCTGATATATAATCTTAATCAGTCTGATCTTACTAATTATCAACAATTAACTTCTAAAAAAATATATAATTGGTTATATGTTAACTATTAATATCACCACATGAGAGCCGCCATTTACGACCCCTATTTAGACACTTTGGGAGGAGGGGAGCGTTATTGTTTAACCGTAGCTGAAATTCTCCTTAAAAATGGCTGGCAAGTTGATCTGTTTTGGTCTGGACCAAAAGATCTGATTGGTCGAGCCGAGAAAAGATTTTCCCTCCAGCTTGAAAAACTCACCCTTGTCCCCGATGTTTTTCAACT
>CAYQNE010000111.1:0-2184 GCA_964418875.1 uncultured Gammaproteobacteria bacterium
CGGGGATTGGCGCAACTGGCTAGCGCGTTCGCATGGGGTGCGAAAGGTTGCAGGTTCGAATCCTGTATCCCCGACTGAGAAAAGAGGTTTTTGGGAGTGGTTTTTTGTTTAAGTGAAGAAGAAAACTAAAGAGGCCAAAAACAAGGTGTAAAAGCCGAAAAGCCAGAGACGGCGGTGGATAAGCAGGCGACGAAGAAGACGAAGACAGAAAATACCGACAACAAAGGCAATAAGGATGGCGCTGAGGCTAGGCAGGAGTTGAAATGAGGATAGAGTGTGGATTTGGTTAAAGTTAAGCAGTAGGGCCCCTAACGAGGCAGGAATAAAGAGATAAAAAGAAAATTGAAAGGCGTTTTGAGGAGAAAGACCAAGAAGAAGGGCGGAAAAAATGGTAGCCCCGGATCGGGAAACCCCGGGAAATAGGGCCAAGGCTTGAAAAAAACCGATGATCAGGGCTTTTAGGGGCGTGAGTGGTTGTCCTTTGACTGGAATAAATTTTAGTGACAAAAGCAGAATAGAGGTGATGAGAAAAAAGAGAGATAGGTACTGTGGTTGAGAAAAAATTGAGTCAATTTGGTCTTTATAGGTCAAACCGATAAGGGTGGCGGGCAAAGAACCGATGATTATTAAGGGAAGGGATTTGAAAAAATGACTAACCTGACGGTGAAAAACAAAGATAACAGAGAAAAGGGTGGCGGTATTGAGAAAAACAGCTAAAGACAGAGAGGGGGTAAGATTAAAAAAGGATTGTAAGAGATTTAGGTGTCCCGACGAAGAGATAGGCAAAAACTCGGAGATGGCCTGGGTCAGAGCTAATATGATTAGTTGCCAATGGGGCATAAACTATTGTACCGCGTTAGCGTCGAGGTGATTGCTTTTTGTGCCTAGCTTTACCACCGGTACCAACCATTCTTCTTTGTCTAATCCTAGAATCAACGGTGAGAAGGCCGGCAGGACGAAGGTTTTTTTTGTGAGCTTCGTCAATTTTAAGTAGGGCTCTAGAAATAGCCAAGGCCAATGCTTCCAGTTGGCCTTTTTTCCCACCACCGGATACTTTGGCCTGAAAATAGTATTTTTTCTGGGTTTTAGTGACCAAAAAAGGTCTTTGATGAGTAATGGAAGCAAATTTACCGGGGAAATATTTATCAATGGCAATTTTGTTGACAGTGGAAGAAGTGGTGCCAGAGAAAAGTTTAATGGTAGCAACAGCGGTACGGCGACGACCGACGGCATAGGTATAGGTTTTTTTATTTTTTGGTGGCATGGTGTTTGGTTTTAAATTTATCACTATATTGATGATTATCGTCGACAAAGATTTTGAGGCGGACCAGTCGCGGCTTTCTTCGTTTGTTTTTGGGTAACATGCCCCTAACCGCCAAATAAACTACCTTACGAGGATCTTTGGCCATCATTTGTTTTAAGGTCAGTTGGCGAAGATTGCCAGCGTAACCGGAGTGACGATAATAAATTTTTTGTTTTAGTTTTTTACCGGTGATTTTTATCTTAGCGGCGTTGATGGCCACAACGTAATCGCCATCATCACGGTGAGAGGAATAGGTAACCTTGTGTTTACCTATAAGAAGAGGGGCAATTTGAGCGGCTGATCGGCCAATTGATTTATCGGCCAAATCAATTAAGTGCCAGTTTCTGTCGACCGAGCCTCCTTTAAGAACGGTGGTTTTATTTTTCATTTTTCTTTTGTTTCGGTGATGATTTTTTCTTGTCTTTGTTTTCCGGGGTTGATTTGCTCTTATCCTTAAGATCGACCGGTAGAGTGAATTCCAATTTGACAATTAGAGCGTCATCACCTTGTCGGCGTTTAATATAAGTAGTCTTGGTAAAGTTAGATTGACGATCGGCAAAAGCCAGACTAATAGCCCCAACAATTCGATTGACAAATTTTCTGTCTTGAAAGGTGGCGAAGATGCGACGACGGGAGCTGAGATCGCCTTTCTGACAGAGACGGCAAATCTTTTCGATTAAAGGAACAACCGCCTGAGCCTTGGCCCTGGTAGTACAAATACTGCCATGGATAAATATGGCCCTGGCCAGACTACGAAAAAGCGCTTGTCTTTGGTGTCGGGTGCGACCTAATTGTTTACCGGCAATTCTATGTCTCATGATTACTTACCAAGAAAGTCCTTTTTTCTTGAGCCATTGATCAATAATTTTAAGTGATTTCTC
>CAYQNE010000112.1:0-2147 GCA_964418875.1 uncultured Gammaproteobacteria bacterium
GTTAAAGGAGAAGACTTGAACGTGGGGGACAAAAGAGTCTTTTTGTTAAAAGAAATTGCCCAAGACGAAACCGGTCGCCGGGATATAATTTTATCTCGAGCCGCCCCTGAATTTGTTACTCAACTTTTCGTCCGCGAGGTGCCGGAGGTTGGTAATGAGTCTGTTGTTGTCGAAAAAATTGCTCGTTCCGCCGGTAAACGCACCAAAATAGCCGTTTCTTCCAAACAGCCCGGGATTGATCCGGTCGGCTCCTGTATTGGTCAAAAAGGCTCTCGTATTCAATCCATATTAGCCCAGTTACCTCCGGAAGAAAAAGTCGACGTTGTTGCCTTCAGTGACAATATCAATCAGTTTATTATCCAAGCTCTTTCTCCGGCCGAAAACATCAAAATTATTTCTGTCGAAAAAGACTCTGCAGTAGTTTCTCTTCCCGAAGATCAGTTGGCCTTAGCCATTGGCGGCGGCGGGGAAAATGTCAGACTGGCCGGCCAACTACTTGGCTTGGAAATCAAAATTATTTCTCAACAACAAGAAAAAAAACCAAAAACCACCAAAAAAGCCAAGTCGGCAAAAAAATAATGCCTCACTTACTCTTTTTACAATTTTTACATGGTCAAAAAAGCAACAAAACAATCCCGATCCCCAATTGTCACCTTTATGGGACATATCGACCATGGCAAAACCAGTCTTCTAGACAAAATCAGATCGACTAATCTGTGGAAAAAAGAGACAGGCGGGATTACCCAACATATTGGTGCCTACCAGGTTCACCTGAAAGGAAAATCCAGTTCCAACACCCCCATCACCTTTATTGACACTCCCGGCCATGCCGCCTTTGTCAATATGCGTCGTACTGGCAGCCAAGTTACAGACCTGGTGGTTCTGGTTATTTCGGCTACAGATGGAATTAAAGCTCAGACTAAAGAATGTATCAAATTAATCCTGAAACAAAAACTACCTTTTATCGTAGCCATCAATAAGGTCGACCTGAAAAATGCCTCTGTCGACAAAGTCAAGGGTCAGTTGGTTGAGATGGAAATCACCCCCGAGGATTATGGTGGTCAAGTTTGTTGTTTGCCCGTTTCCGCCAAAACCGGACAGGGGCTGGACAAGCTTTTGGAAATGATTGCCCTTAATGCCGAAATCATGGAGCTTACTAGCCTACCCCAAGCCTCTCTTAAAGCTTTCGTTATCGAGTCAAAAATTGATAAAAATCGTGGAGCCGTAGCCAGTTTAATAATAAAGCAAGGTTCATTAAAAACAGGCGACACTATTTATATTCAAAATAAGCCCACCAAAATCAAAGCCTTGATTGGCAATAATAGTAATCATCTTGGCCAAGTTGGCCCCGGTGACGCTGTTGAAGTCTTGGGTTTCACCACCCCTCCCCCGGTTGCCTCTCAAGTCGCCGACCACCCATTACCTTCTCCCGTCAACTGTTCTTCCGACACTCTTCTTCCTTCTGCTTCGGTCGTCTCTCCGTCCGACCCTAACAAGCTCTTGCCAATCATTATTAAGGCCGATACTTGTGGCACTCTCCAAGCCATGTTAAAAAGTTTTAGTGACGACGTTCTCCTTATTCATTCCGGTGTCGGGGCTATTAATGAAAATGATATTTTTCTGGCTGAATCCTCGGGGGCTCAAATTTTTGCCTTCAATCTCAAGGTGGCCAAATTTATTAAAAACCTGGCCAAAAACCAAAAAGTCCGCATTTTTGAATCAGACATCATCTATAAGATTATCGACGATATCAACGCCCAAGTCTTAAAGATGCTGGAACCGACTATTGACGAAACCATTACCGGCCAAGCCAAAATCATAGCCCAATTTGAAATAAACAAGAATAAAATTGCCGGAGCCAAATGCACCCAGGGTCAGTTGTCCGCTGGCGACACCATTCATCTTAAAAGAGGGGAGGAGATTATTAAAGACAGCAAAATAGATAGCCTTCGTCAGGGCAAACAAGAAGTCGATAAAGTAAAAACCGGGGCTGAGTGTGGAATCACTTTTAAGCCCCACATTGACTTCCATTTGGGCGATGTTATAATATCCTATTACAAGATCAAGGAGAAATAAACATGGCCCCCAGGTCTAGTCTATTTCAATCCAACCACAATAATAATAGTAGTCCCAATCAATTTGGAAGC
>CAYQNE010000113.1:0-2139 GCA_964418875.1 uncultured Gammaproteobacteria bacterium
ATGATTTCCCCGTTAGTCATCGCTATTATCAAGCTCTTTTCTCCGGTAATCTCGGTTTCACTCTAATCAAACAATTTTCCCTATCTAATAGTTTAATTTTAGACTCTGAATCCGCCGAGGAAACTTGGTCAGTCTTTGACAATCCTGTCATTAGGATTTATAAAAAGACTACCCCTCTGGATTCTTCCGACTATCAAAATATTTTAACTTCGTGAAACATTCTAAAAATAAGTTTATTTTATTTCTCATATTTCTCCTGGCCCTTACTTTCCGCCTCTATAGTCTTAATTGGGACTCGGACCACCATCTTCATCCTGACGAACGCATGATTATTATGACCGTCCAGAAAATTACTCTCACCAGTCTTAATCCCAAATTTTTTGCCTACGGATCTTTGCCCCTCTATCTTCTTAAGGGCACCGCCACTCTCCTGTCTCCTCTCATTCATTCAATTGCCACCTATGATCACATAAACCTTTTTGGTCGTTTTATCTCGGCTTTGGCCGACTCTTTGTTAATCTTTTTAATTTTCAAAATAACTTTTACCCTTACTCAAAACCGCCGTCAGTCCCTTATCGCCTCTGTTTTTTATGCCACCCTAGTGTTCCCCGTCCAATTGTCTCACTTCTATGCTGTCGATACTTTGCTTAACTTATTTATATTTTTTACTCTTTGGCGTCTTATTATTTTTGCCAAAAAACCCCGGCCTCAAAATATCATTTTGGTTAGTTTGGGTATGGCCGCCGCCCTAAGCACCAAAGTTTCTGCTCTGTTTCTTGTTTTGCCTCTAGTCATTTCTCTTTTCAGTCTAAAAAAAATCAAAACCATTTTTATTAATTCCTTTTTAATTCTTTTCTTCACCCTGCTTTTTTCTTTTATTTTTCAACCATTTGCCTTTTTAGACTTTCCCACTTTTTGGACACAAATCAACCAACAAAGAGCCATGACCGGTAATGCTTTTGTTTTTCCTTATACTCTTCAATATGTCAACACTCTTGCTTATCTCTATCCCCTTAAAAACATTTTTTTATGGGGCCTCGGTCCCGCTTTTTCCCTCTTAGTTTTACTGGGTCTTTTTATTTTTATCAAAAAACCTAAGCATATTCATCTTCCTCATTTGATCGTTTTCCTTTTTTGCCTTTTTTATTTTTTTGTCGTGGGTCGCTTTGCCGTCAAATTCATGCGCTACTATCTTCCTCTCTACCCCGTGTTTGCCATTTTGGCTTCTTTTGCTGCCCAAAAACTAAAAAAACTTTCTCTCATTTTTCTTTTACCCCACCTGTTCTACCTTTTGGCCTTTCTTTCCATTTATGCCAAACCCAATACCAGAGTCCAAGCCACTGACTGGATAATTCAAAATGTCCCCGCCGGTAGTACTATTGCTCGAGAACACTGGGATGACGGACTTCCTCTCGGTTACCATTCATACCAATATATTGATTTGCCCCTTTATGATCCGGACACAGACCAAAAGTGGCAGAAAATAAACCAACAACTAGAGGAATCCGACTATCTTATCATTGCTAGCAATCGCCTTTATACCCCTCTTTCTCGGTTAACCAACTGTGCTGACCTGCCTCCTGGTCATTGTTACACCCAAACAACTCAGTATTATCAAGATTTATTTTCCGGTCAGCTTAATTATCGAAAAGTGGCCGAGTTTGCCTCATATCCTAATTTCCTCGGCATAACCATAAATGATCAATCCGCCGACGAATCCTTTACTGTTTACGATCACCCTCAAGTCATGATTTTTCAAAAACAAACAAAATGAAGCCAACTATTCGATTATTATCACTTCTCCTTTTGATTTATGCATTCCGCCTCCTGTTACCGTTAAATCCTCAAATAATCCGTTTTCATGGCGACGAAGCCATCATTTCCCGAAACGCCCTCGAGATGTTTAAGAAAGGGATTCCTAATAAAAACTGGAATCTCTTGGGATCAGAAGGGGGGCCCATCAGTCGTTTTCCTTCTCTTTGGTATTTTCTTCAAGGAGCAGTTATTTATTTTCTCGGCCCCAGCCTTCCCTCTCTTAAGTTTTTTTCCCTTGTCACTGATTTTGGCATAGCCGTCTTGCTCTACTTAATTACCAAAGCCTACTTTAGCCACAAAACAGCCATTGCCACCGTTCTTCTA
>CAYQNE010000114.1:0-2057 GCA_964418875.1 uncultured Gammaproteobacteria bacterium
CCTCTTAAAATCTTCAATGGAAAACATTTTTATACCCCTTTTTATTAACTCTTTTCTAATTTGTAATGATTTCAGTAAAGTATACATTTTTGCTCCTTTCTAAATTCATTTTAGCCGTTTTGTCTTTGTCTGTCAAACCTTCTACTTCCCTCTCATCTAAAACCCTTCTCCTCTATTTTTCTTAAACTCATTTTTTCTTATCACATTTAGCTTCCACCATTTATGTAACATCCGAGACCATTCTTTAAGAGATACTGTATCTTTACACATTTTACGCCATAACCTTTTTTGCTTGCCTTTCATTTTATTTATTCCGACCGATCACAAAATCCAAATAATTTTGTCTGTTTATCACTTTAAACCTGGCCCAATAAGTCAAAAGAAGACGAACCGGTGGCAATAATATTAACCCCGGGAATCTGATCAACTATAATTTTTAAATTTACCCCAATATTTGGTATTTTATGAGCCTCATCAATTGCTACCAACTCATAACCCGCCACATATTCCCTCAATTTCTCCATGTCAGTCGAACCCAAAACCAATTGTGTTTTCAATAACTCTCCCGAATCATACTTATATTTCAAATCACAATTTTTCAAAAACTCCTTAACTAAAGTAGTTTTACCCACCTGCCTCGGCCCAAAAATAACCAATACCTTGTCTCGCCGACACTACAACACTCCACGTAATATGTCAATTTACCGGAATCTCACTCCACGAAATCAGCAACACCCTTTTTTACTAATCCCTAAACGTCACCGTCACCTTCAGTCTAATCAAACCCCTACCCTTTCGCATTTGTTAACCATATAACTGACTGTGCGTTCCCAACGCCACAAAAATAATTACCCCACCTCTTTCTTCATAAATCGCCCGCCAGTCTCCTGTTATATTAATACTTCTATACCCCCATCCACCTTCCTTTCAATTCATGATTCCTCAGCAAGACACTCTTCTTACTCCTCAAAAACAAACTCAACCTGCTATCAAATTTGTCCGCTATCTTTCTTGGCACCTTTTTATACTCTTTTCTAAATCGTGAACTAAATCTTATCATCATCTCTCTTAAGCCATTCTATCGCATCTTTAGTATTATCAAAAGATGGAGACACCCTACCAGCCTTTACATCCGCTTTCGATTCTCTTAGCATCTTTTGCAAATAAGCATTCGGCCTCTCCTCCAAACTCACTGACAACCCTCGATTTCTAACAAACTGCCTCAAAAACAAATTAATCGCCGTACTCAAAGACATCCCCAATTTGGAAGCAATCTTCTTTGCTTCCTCCTTTACTTCTACTTCAGTTCTAATATTTATCACTGCTGTATTCATATACAAAGTATACACATTGTGAATAATAAAATCAATACCCCTACCCGTTTCAAAAATTTACTAATCCCTAAACGTCACTGTCACCCCTTGTGGCAATCCGACCCCTTCTGCCATCGCCTCAATCTTAAACTGCCCTTCCTTGTCTGACACCAGTTCCAGACTAACCCTGCCATTTTTATCGGTCACCCCCGAATTCTCTACCATATCTTCCATCCCCACCCAACTAACCGTCTTTCCCGGTACCGGTCTACCCGCCTCATCCATCAAAAAAGCGTTCACCAAGCATTTATCTTCTCCGTCGGCTCTAGCCAAAATTCTTTCTCCAATCACATAAGAATCAGCCAACGATACTCTCACTCCCACTCCCGCCTGTGACACCGACACCAAAACCCGGGGAATCACACTCGAAGCCAAATAATAAACCGCCATCAAAGAAAACAATGACACCCCCAACCACACCACCGTCTTATTCTTCAAATCAATCTTCATACCTACCACAATATACAAAAACATTCATGTTAAGTCAAATTAAAGCTAAATATCAATCAACCAAACCAACTGCTAATCAAATTTAAACCATTTTTTCCCCTAAGTTTAAACCAAACACTAAATCTCCATCCCACCTAAAAATATCAATCTCACAACAGCGGGACAATACATTTCAACCAAACCATCATTTTCCATACTTCGTCAACAAACAACATCAATAAAACACCCTATTTC
>CAYQNE010000115.1:0-2048 GCA_964418875.1 uncultured Gammaproteobacteria bacterium
AAAACGGCTAAAATGAATTTAGAAAGGAGCAAAAATGTACACTTTACTGAAACCATTACAAATTAGAAAAGAGTTAATAAAAAGGGGCATAAAAATGTTTTCTGTTGAAGATTTTAAGAGGGTTTTTGATTTGCCAAAATATAAGGTTAAATATTTTTTGGAGAAAGAAAGTGATGGTGGGGTGTTGTTGCGTTTAAAAAGGGGATTGTATTGTTTAACGACAGACATGCCGGCTGAAGAAGAAATAGCCAATCGTTTGTACAAACCCTCTTATATCTCTTTCGAATATGCGCTGTCGAATTATAGTATTTTGCCGGAGATGACTTATTCGGTTAGTTGTGCCACTACTAAATCGACACGAAATTTTGAAGTTCAAGGCAAAAATTTTGTTTATTACAAGATTAAAAGACGCGCTTATACCGGTTATGGCTTGGTTAATCGGCAGGGGAAGTCTTTTTTGATGGCGGAGGCGGAAAAAGCAGTGGTAGATTATCTGTATTTTGTGGCTTTGGGTAAGAAATCAGTAAATGAACGCTTAAACACGACTTCTTTGGATAAAGGGAAGTTGTTAGATTATGGTCGATTATTTCAACGGGATAAGTTAATGGATTTAATTTCTGAATTAAAATGATTTCTCGAGCAGAAATACAAAAATTAACGGTTAAATTTCAGACTTTGGAGTTGAATGTCAGGCGGGAATACTATCAGCATTTGTTTTTATCTTATTTTTACCAACAAAAAAATACAAACAGGGTTTATTTTAAAGGAGGAACGGCTTTGCGAATTATTTATCAAAGTCCGCGGTTTTCGGAGGATTTGGATTTTAGTACAAACTTGAGGGATGTTAAGGTGCTGGAGCAGACGATTTTATTAACGTTGCAGGAAATAGAAAGAGAGGGGGTGGTTGTTAGTTTAAAAGAGGCCAAGGAAACCAGTGGAGGATATTTGGCTATTGTCGGCTTCGAAACAGATGAGAAGTCGGTAGTAATTCAACTGGAGATTTCACTTCGTCAAGGAGATAAAAAGGGAGAGGTGGTAACTATTGCCAATGATTTTGTTCCACCGTATACGATAGTAAGTTTGAGACGGGAGCAGTTGGTTGAAGAAAAAGTAGAGGCTTTATTGTCTCGAAAGAAACCGAGAGATTTTTATGACCTTTATTATATTTTACGGCATGGCTTGTTTTCTCTGGATCAAAAAAGATTATTGGCACAGGTGAAGGAAGTTTTACGCTTGACTGAAATTAATTTTGAGATAGAGTTAAAGCAGTTTTTGCCAAAGAGCCATTGGGCGGTGATTAGAAATTTTGAGCAGGTGCTAGAGAGAGAAATAGAGAGGAATTAGTAAAAGACGATATTTACTGATTGGGGGAGAGTTTGGTTGTTTGTTTGGGCAGAGATGGTGTATTTGCCTGGGGTGGGGGATGAGATATCAAAAACGGCTTTGCCATAACTATCAGTGAAAGGTTGGGTGGGTTGTTGAGAGAGAGGAGAGGGAACAGTCAGTTTGACCGGTTGATTGGCCAAGCCCAGACCCTGACCGTCAAGAAGGAAGACGGTGATGCGGATAAGTTGGTGACCGTCGGCTTTGGCTTGGATGGGAGAGGCGAAAAGGTAAGAATTTTCCAGGGAGGAAGAGGGAGAGGAGGTGGTAGAGGCGCGGCCTAAGAAAATAGTGGGACGAAAAACCAAAAAAAGGGAGGCTAAAAGAGCCAAAATGAGGAACAAAAGCAAGAATAATGATTTGCGAGTCATAAATAGATTATAGACCAAGTTGCAGTTTTTCTACCAGAGGGGGATAGACCGGATGGTAGAGCCAGGGGGACAGGAAGGTAGCGACGGGGTTTACGGGGAAGGAAGAGCAGATAAAGGAAAATGATGAGGGTGATGATGAAGAGGGGAATGAAGATATAGAGATAATTGAAAAGGGAAGGCATGAGGTAGGTGAGAGTATTTGATTTGGGGGAGGGGTGGTCTTGATATTGGGTGACGGCAAAAAGGCGAAAATTACTGGCTTGGGCGGTAGGGAGATTGAAGTTGAAATTGCCT
>CAYQNE010000116.1:0-2045 GCA_964418875.1 uncultured Gammaproteobacteria bacterium
GGTGGTTTTTGTGTTTTGGTATAGGTGGTTAGTTAAAATTTCTAATAAAAAGATTGCTATGATGGCGGTGATATTTATATTATTAAGTCCGGCTGTGTGGGTGGCGGTGTTAAGTTATCCGGTAGAGATTTTTAAATTGGTCGGATTGTTGGGGTTTATTTCTTTTGTTGGTAAAAAATTACGATGGAGATGGGTTTTGGGGATTGGTTTGATCTGGTTATTGGTTTTGAACTTATGGTCAAATTCAGATAGGCCCACATTGTTGCACAAATTGTCTTTGGTGACTGCCAGTCGTCAAGTTAACAATCGGATAACAAATGAAGACGGATTAAAAGAAAGGATTGAGTTTCCGTTGGTTTTCAGAAGATTGGGTTATAACAAGTATATGTTTGTTTATAAAGGGGTAATGGATGAGGTGGTTAAATTTATTGATTGGGAGGCGATTTTCTTTGCCGATATTCATCCGGCTGAAACCAAAACGGTACAGATTTTTGTCTGGCCGACTGCAGTTTTATTTTTTTATGGCTTAATGCTTTTGGTTAGAAAAAAGAATAACCGGGTTGATGGCAAGAGGTTTTTGGGTTTAATAATGTTGGCGTGGTTTAATTTTTTGTTTTCCAGTCAAGAGTTGTTTTTACGATTTTTATTAGTGGTTTTACCTTTGTCTTGGGTAATGGCGATTACCGTATCCTGGTCGGTTGAAAAATTTCGCCAAGGTTTTGTTTGGTCAGGGTGGTTGTGGTTGGTGGTGGTTTTGGTGTTTTATGGGGCCGGAGTGGCTTGGCGGGATATAAATAAAAGACCGGAATACTGGTTGAATAATCGACCGATGGTTTATAACATATTTTTTTCCGGCTTGGAAGGGATAGATTGGAATAATTATGAACGGGTCAGAGTAAGTAGTTTGGTGGGGTCGGCCGATGAATATTGTCGTTTTTACAGACAAGATTGTGAGAAGTTTGAATTTGATAGTTTTAATTTAATTAAAGATGGGGTTGAACCTGAAGTGGTTTATGCTGGTTTTTTGGGTGAATTTATTGGGCCAACGGTTGATAATTATTTCAGGAGTGATTGGAGACAGGTGGTTGAGGGTGGTTTGGGAATAAAGATTTGGTGGGAAGAAGAGCTTTATGATACTGTGGCTTTTAGATACAGTAATACTATTTTGGTGGGAGCCAAGAAATGAAGAAATTGATTTGGTGGTTAATAGTACTTTTTAGCCTATTAATCAGGGTGGTTGGATTAGAAAAGAGTCCGGCGACAATAGGTTTTGACGAGGCGGCTTTGGGGTATAACGCTTATAGCTTGCTTAAAACCGGGAAGGATGAATATGGTTATAGTTGGCCTTTGTCTTTGCGATCATTTAATGATTATAAGCCGGCTTTGTATTCGTATTTATCGATGCCTTTTATAGCGGTAATGGGTTTAACCCAGGCTTCTACCAGAATGGTATCGGCTTTGGCCGGGACGATATCGGTGATAATAATGTATTTTCTGATTAAAAGATGGGTTAAGGATGAAGTTTGGGTAATGTTATTGTGGGTGGCGGTATCGGTTCAACCATGGAGGTTGCATTTTTCTCGGATAGCTTTTGAGTCGAATGTGGCATCGATGTTTTTTTTGGCAGGGGTGTATTTTTTGATGCAAAAAAAGAGGTGGCTGTCGTTAATGATGTTGATAATATCGGCTTATACCTACCATTCGGCTCGATTGGCGGCACCGCTATTATTGTTGTTGTGGGCAATGGATCCGATTAAAGCCTTGTTTGAAAAAAAGGTGTTTTTGGCCGGAATAAGGCAGATTAGTAAAAATAAGAAAAGATTTATATGGTTGGTTTTGTTCTTATTTTTAAGTTGGCCGATTTTTGCTTCGGGAGGGGGCAAATTGGTTTTGACGCGTTTTAATCAAACGAATATATTCAGCAGGTATTATCCCTACACGCCTCGGGCTTTGTTGGTAGACATAAATAAACCCTGGTTAAATTGGCAAGCTTGGCCGGGCTATTATTTTTTATCAATGGTATTGGGTCGGGTGGTGGGTTATGT
>CAYQNE010000117.1:0-1996 GCA_964418875.1 uncultured Gammaproteobacteria bacterium
GTGAGGATGGCTGACGGAGAAGGAAAAACAAGAGGAGAGTTTGCCTGAAAGTTTATGTGTTTTGAGGCCAGGATGAGAAATGTCTTGTTTGAACATTTTTTCTTTTTTGATGGCTAGTTGTTGGATTCGAGATGGTAGTTTTTTGATTTTTTTGACAAATTGGCGAGAGTAGAGAATTTGTTTGGGTTTCATCAGATTAGGCTGGCAAGGGAAGTGGCCCTGACCAACTTGTTTTGTTTTTTGTCTTTTTGATAGGATCTGATGGTGGCCAGAGTGTCTGCCATTTCGGCTTTTTGCTGTTGGAGGCGGAGTTTTTGGAGTTCTTCGATAGAAATAATAGCGACATCAGGTTTGTTGTTGGTAAGAATGATGACGGGGCCAAATTTTTTGGCTTGATTAAACACCTGACGGTAGGATTTTTGGATATCAGTGGTGGTGGCGGTGAGAGGCATAAGATTGTTCATAGGTGTTTATATAATATTATATGTAAAGAATTTTGTCAAGGAGAGGATTTAGGTTAGTTTTTTAAGAAAGGTTTTGATATCTTTTTTGTATTGAGGATGACGGAGGGCCAGAGTGATGTTGGCCTTGAGCCAGCGAATGGGATCGCCGGTGGTCATCCAAAGGTTTTCGGGACTGGTGACGGAAACAGCCTTGCCGTTTTGAGCCAAGTGGCTGACGGCATCGGCCCACCAGAGTTCGTTGGCGCGGGAAATAGTTTGTTGTTTTAGATTTTTGATTATTTTGGCATTGGTGACGAATCGTCCCCATTGGGTGTAATTACTGGGAGCTTGTTGGCGGGGAACTTTTTCAAAAACACCGCGGATACGATTTTTTTCTTTTTTATCAAAAAGAACACTGCCATAACGATGGATTTCCGACCAGGGGACCATTTGGGTGGCGACGACAACATCAGCTTGAGTGCGATGGAAAGTTTTTATCATTTTTGACAGGAAGGTGCCGGGTTTGGTTTCTAGGGCCAGGTCATCACCAAACATATAGACAAAAGGGTCGGAGCCAATAAATGATTGGGCGGCTAAAGCGGGAGAGGCGTTGCCATAGGGGAGGCGACGGGGTTGAGGAATGAATTTGAGGGTTTTGGTCTTTTCCCAGATGGTTTGGAGAGAAGATAGGAAGGCGGTTTTATTATTTTTTTTAAGATAAGCGGATAATTCGGAATCAGGGGTGAAGTAGCGCTTAAGAGAGGGGTCACCGTGGCGATGGACAATGCAAATTTGGTTGATGCCGGCGCCGATGGCTTCTTCGACAAGAAGTTGGATATTGGGTTTGTTTAAGAGAGGAAGGAGTTCTTTGGGGTAGCCTTTGACAACGGGTAGAAATCTGGTGCCGCGGCCGGCGGCGGTGATGACAGCTTTGGTGGTTTTAGTCATGAGGCTTACATCAAGAATATCATTTAAGAAGAGAAAAAGACATGGGTTGAATTAAATAAGAAAGGTTATAAGATAGAGATTATGGAAAGAGTGAATGGTTCAAAAGAATTAATAAAATGGCAGGCAAAAGATGAAGAAACGAAGACGAAAGATTTGAGATCAATGGGATTTCCTGATTTTTTTTTCGATCCAGTGAGGGAAATAAAATGGAGGTTGAGTCCTAATGGATACTCGAGACCTCCTTTTTGGTTGCCGGTTTCACATGGTGAAGATGGTGTTTTACCTGCTTGTGCGGATTATGTGGGTAGAGGTTCGAACGGTGAGGAGGAGATAAATGTGTCTTTGGGTTATCCTCTTTTGGATCCACCCCGCTTTAGACAAGAGATTATGTTGAGAGATAAGGGGCTGGAGCCATTGGATACTGATAGTGGGGGTAAAGAGGTTGAAGGAAATAGTGGTAACGGGGGGAGACCTGCGAAAAAGAAAAAGCGAAAGAAGTCTGTCAGGAGAAGAGGAAGGGGGGGGAAAGGTGGTAGGGGAAAAAGATAGGACTTGACAAAGGTCTTATTATCTTATAATATGTTTTTATTATTGTTTAATATAAA
>CAYQNE010000118.1:0-1979 GCA_964418875.1 uncultured Gammaproteobacteria bacterium
GAAATTGTTTTTGGAGATGGTTTGGCTGGGTGAAGGATGTTAACAAATATTTAAAAAGGAGAATTAAATGAAAAGAATTAATGATATTTATGATGCCATTTATAAGGAAAATAAGTTGTTTGGGGTTGATAAAAAGTTAAAGGTTAACCCTTTTAAGCTTAAAGGTCGACGTCATAATTCGGTGGCGGTTTGTGGAGGTGTTATTGGTGATGAAGGTAAAGGAAGAGTGACCGATGAATTGACAGCTAGATTTTTAAAGAGAAATAAAAGGGCAATTCATTATCGTGATAATGGTGGTTCCAATGCCGGCCACACGGTAGAGATTGGAAAGATTAAACTGGCTTTACATCAATTGGGTTCGGGAGTGTTTATAAAAAATTGTATGGTGGTTTTGGGTAAAGGAATGGTGATTCATCCGATTGATTTGGTTGAAGAAATTGAGCAAGTTAAAAAGATAAGTAAAGGTAAGGTGGCGGCTGATTTAGTGATTGATGAAATGGCGGGGCTTTGTCTTGATACTCATCGGGCTTTTGAATATGCGATCAGGTGGTCAACCAAGGGTTATGCGGCCTCGACCGGTAGAGGAATTTCTCAGGCTTACGCCGATGTGATTTACCGCCACCCTTTAAGGATGCGTGACTTGGCCAGAACTAACTGGAAAAAACCATTTACCAATCATTATCAGTTTTATCAAAAATTGATTAAAGGGTTGGGGTTAGAGATGAAAGAGATCGAAGTGTCTCGGCTAGGCAGGGAATCGCAAAAAGTGGGTAATTTATCAACATTTATTCTTCGGCTTGACCAGAAAAGGAGGAAGATTAAATGTTTTATTAAACCTTGTCATCAACTTATCAGTCGGGCTTGGGCGGGCAAAATTCCTTTTGTGTTTGAAAAAGCGCAGGGTTTGGGTTTGAACAAAGACTGGGGTGTTTATCCGGATTGTACGGTGTCAGATTGTACCTATGAAGGAATTCGCAGTTCAACTGAGGGCATTGTTGACTCCAATAAAATTGCAATTAAAGCGGCGGTGATTAAGGCGACTTACACTTCAAGTGTGGGGAGCCGGGTTTTGCCCAGTCATATGTATGAAAAATTAGCAGAAAGAATTAGAGAAGATGCGAATGAATACGGGGTTACGACAGGTAGACCAAGAGATATTCACTATCTTGATCTGCCTTTAATTAGTTATTTGATGAAAATTGGGCAAGTTGAATATTTGGTGCCAACACATATGGATATCGTTTACCCCAATAAGCCGGTGAAAGTATGTGTGGATTATGTTAAAAATGGAAAGTCGGTTGATTATCGGCCGGATCAGGAATATTTGTTGGGAGTGAAACCAAAGTTTATTGAGTTACCTACTTGGGATAAAAAAGAGCTTCAGGGAGCTGAAAAACCTCAAGATTTGCCCAAACAAGCTTTGCAATTTTTGGCGTTTTTGAAACAAACTCTTGGAGTTGAGATATTAATGGCAACCGTCGGGCCCAAGAGGCATCAAACTATTAAATGGTTTTAGCTAAAAATGATTTATAGAAAATTTGGAAAATTAGGTTGGAAGGTATCGGCTCTGGGGTTTGGAGCCATGAGGTTGCCGCTGAATGGGTAAATGGAGAAAAACCGACCTAACTTATGTTTGGAATTCAGGTAAAGACTCATGATGTAAATCTTAAATTTGAAAGAGAAAAAAGCAGGTTAAATTTATTGGAAGAATATAAAGGAATCGTGTCAATAAAACAGACAGTTTTAGATTATTGGAGTGGTTTTGACTTTCCTGTTTTTGTGTTTTTCTGTTTAAGTTCGAGCCAATATACTTTTAATGCGAACCGCCAAGGGCCAGCGGTGCGGGCGCTGGCCCGAGCGGGGAGCTCTTTGTCATAAATCTTTAAAATAAGTTCTGATTTGTCGATAACAGCTCACACAGAGTAGGTTTTCAGAGATTTTCGGATTTATTGGCTTTAGTTTTGGCTGAAATAGGGATA
>CAYQNE010000119.1:0-1975 GCA_964418875.1 uncultured Gammaproteobacteria bacterium
CACCGGATCCAATAATATCACCGATTTTCTCGGTGGGAACTTTAACCATGACGATTTTGGGAGCATAGGGGGATAGTTGCTGACGCGGTTCAGTTAAAGCTTGATCCATTGAATCAAGAATTCCCAGTCGAGCTTTGGTAGAAGCAGTGAAAACTTCTTCTATTTGGGAGTAGGTCAAACCGGCAGATTTTATATCCAGTTGAATGGCGGTAACACCGGTTCTGGTACCGGCGATCTTAAAATCCATATCACCATTGTGGTCTTCGATGCCGGCGATATCAGTCAGAAGAACATATTTGCCTTTATCGTCAGAGATCATACCAATGGAGATTCCGGCTACTTTGTGCTTGATGGGAACACCGGCGTCCATGAGTGAAAGAGTAGAACCACAGGTAGAGGCCATGGAAGAAGAACCGTTTTGGGATAGAACTTCGGAGTTTAAGATAATAGTATAGGGAAATTCTTCGGTCGAAGGGATAACCGGTAATAAGGCTTTTTCGGCTAGAGCCCCGTGACCAACTTCGCGACGGTTAGCACGGCCGATACGGCCGGTTTGACCGGTAGAAAAAGGTCGAGCTGAATAAAAATGAATGTATCTCTTGTCGTCCTCGCCACAAGAATCTTGAACGGTCTGTTGGTCTCGAAGGTTACTTAGGGTGGTGACGGTCAGGGCCTGAGTCAGGCCACGTTGAAAAAGAGCCGAACCGTGAGTACAAGGGAGGACCGCGACTTGAGACGAAAGAGGTCGGACTTGGTCGGCTTTTCTGCCATCAAAACGACTTCCTTTTAGGGTGCGGGCTCTTAGATGTTTTTTGATGAGGCTGTGAACGGCTTCAATCAAATCAGAGGGGGAAAATTTTTCGGCATCGATTTCTGATTGATAGGCAGTTAGGACTTTGTCAATAATGGTGTCTTCGGCCTTCATGTGACCACCATCGTCGGCGCCATTTTCTAAAAAGGTAGCGATATCATCTTTTATTTTAGCTTCAACTTGGAGGATTAATTCATCTGATGGTAAGACTGGAGTGAATTCTATTTTTTTCTGACCATATTTTTTACTGAATTCTTGAATTTGGCCGTTAACTTGATTGCCACTGTCAGTGGCTAATTTGATGGCGGCCAAAACGGTTTTGTTATCAACAATGTTGGCACCGGCTTCTATCATGTTGACCCCGACAGAGCTGGTGCAGGCCAGAAGGTCAAGACTAGATTCTTTTAGTTGTTCAAGGGTGGGATTAACCACTAATTTATCGGCTATATTGGCAATTCTGACGGCAGAGACCGGACCATTGAAAGGTATATCAGAAACAGCCAGAGCGGCCGAAACAGCGGTAAAAGAGGGAACGATGACGTCGGTGCTTTTGTCATTACTCAGAACGGTAACAATCACTTGAACGTCGTTTTTAAAACCTTTGGGGAAAAGCGGTCGAATGGCCCGGTCAATAAGACGACCGGACAGGATTGATTTATCCACCAGACCCCCTTCTCTCTTGAGCCAACGACTGGATTTGATAATACCGCCGGCATAAAGCTTGTCGCTAAATTCGACGGAAAGAGGAAAATAATCTTTTGATTCATCGGGTTTACCCATAACCACCGTGGCTAAAATAACGGTTTTAGCTGAAGTGACCAGAACGGCGCCATTGGCTTGTGGGGCCAAAAGTCCGGTTTGGAGTGTAATGGTTTTATCGGCGAGACTGATTTCGAATTTTTTTTCTGACATAGTTGGTTTGGGTAAGATAAGATTTATTTTTTCAACCCCAAGTTTTTGATTATTTTAGTATACCTGTCTTTGTTGTGATCCATAAGGTGACGAAGTAAACGACGGCGCTTGGCGATTTTACTTAAAATGCCTCTTTTGGCGGGAGCATCGTGTTTGTTTTCGCTCAAGTGCTGTTGGAGTTTGGCAATTTCTTGACCGAGGATGGCTATTTGAATTTCGGGAGAACCGGTATCACCTTTAGCTTGGGCGTAT
>CAYQNE010000120.1:0-1953 GCA_964418875.1 uncultured Gammaproteobacteria bacterium
ATTATCTTATAATATGTTTTTATTATTGTTTAATATAAATTAAAAAGATGTCTAGATCACCAGAAAGGTCAAAATATGGAAGACGAGAATTAATAGGTTCTCGAAAAGCACGAAATTTGTTAGCGGCGACTCTTGTGCTTTGTAGTAGTGTGTTGCCTGTGGCGTGTACGGTGGAGAGTAAATATGGTTGTGAAGTGGAGAAGGTGGAAGAGGCTATGGGGATTGGGGGTCTTATCGAGGTCGGAGATTCGGTCTATGTTTATGGTCGGGGAGTTCAAGGGCCGGGTCCCGGAGATAATAATGAGTTTATTGGGCCAAGTGGTGGAGTGGGGGAAGTGACTGATATAGTACAAAGGACTATAGAAGAGGAGGCACAGATATGGATGAGGGTGAAGTTTGATTGTGAGAAGTGTGACTGTGATAAAGTTCCCGTGTTTGGTGAGGCTGACGTATCGTGGAATTTGGCTGGTACGGTGGAATTGACTAAATAAAGAATACGTTACAAGTAAAATATAGATGGAGAGAAGAGGGGAATTCTGTTAGAATATTGGGTACTTTGGGCCTGTAGCGTAGTTGGTTAGCGCGTCTCCATGGCATGGAGAAGGTCAGGGGTTCGAGTCCCCTCAGGTCCACATTCAGTTCCGCGGTAGCGGAATGAATGTGGTAAACCGTTCCGCGGTAGCGGAATGAATGTGGTAAACCGTTCCGCGGTAGCGGAATGAATGTGGTAAACCGATCATGCAATGTGTGTATATTTTGAAAAGTATTAAGTTTGGGAAATTATATATTGGTTGTACTTCAGATTTAAAGAAAAGATTAAAAGCTCATAATTTAAAGGAGAATATACCAACTAAAGCTTACGCTCCTTATGAGTTGTTGTTTTATGCTGTTTTTGTAAACAGGAAGGATGCGTTTGAATGTGAGAAATATTTTAAAACCACTTCTGGAAGAAACCGGATTAATAGGATGCTGAGAAATTCATTGAGGTAAAGTTGATATAATCAGAAGTAAAAACGAAGGCCCGTAGTGAAATGGCTATCACTTCAGTCTCCAAAACTGACATTTCAGGTTCGAGTCCTGACGGGCCTGCTCAGAAAGTATCAGCCAATTTTTGCCATTGTTGGAGGCGGAGTTTGAGTCGGGGATTAGTGTCAATGATTTGTTTGGCTTGTTCAAGGTGTTGTCGGGCTTTGGAGGGATTGTCTTTTTGGAGCATATGGGTAATGCGCATGTGACCGCCTGATAGCCAAACCTCTTTGTTGTATTGATCTTCTTTAGTTTGGGCCAATTTAGTAACGGTTTGTTCGGCTTTTTCCAAGGCTTGTTTGTCTCCGGCTAGATACATGCAGGTATAAAGATGGATTTTGAAGTCGAGGAGGACGGCGGGACGATTATGTCCAGAAGGAGGGTTTTGCTCCATGCAATCAACGGCTTTTTGATGAGTTTCGACGGCCTCTTTGAATTGATTGGCTAGTCGAAGAGTGCTGCCGAGACGGTGATAGGGTAGGGCCAGGGCGGTAGGGTCGTTTGAAAGTTGGGCGATGTCAATAGCAGTTTGAGCGGCGTGAAGGGCTAGAGTTAGAAAGGCTTTGGATTTGGTTTGTTCGTAAAGATGCCGGAGAGTGTTGGATCGAGTGGATTGGACTTCGGACAAACCCAAAAGATTATTTTCTTTTTGATATTGAATAGCGGCTTGATCAGCCAGTTGGAGAGAAGTTAAGAAGTCCTGTTTTAGTTCTCTGGCTTCTTCGGCTTTGAGATGGAGTTGTTGGGCGGTTAACGGCATAGTAATTGATTATGACGGATTGAATTGATAAAGATAAGTGTTGTTTTTTCTTTTTATGTATTTTTTGTGGGGGAATTGGTAGTCGTGGGAGACGAGCAGGAGAGGATGAGTCAGTTGTTTTTCCAGTTTTTTTTGTAAACGGTTCATGTATTTGGGGAAGAGATAGA
>CAYQNE010000121.1:0-1934 GCA_964418875.1 uncultured Gammaproteobacteria bacterium
TGGGTTGAAGAACTTTAAGTTCTTTTTTTAATTGAGAACCAGCCTTAATTTGATCGTCTGTCGGCTTGCTTTTAATGCCTCGAGAAAGCTGATTTTGGTCGGCTTGAAGTTTTTCGATTTGAGCTAAAAGTTGTCTTATTTTTTGGTCGATTTCCAGTGCTTCGTCGACCAACGTGGGTTTTTTTTGACGGTTTTTCAGGGCGGTTTTGACTTGATCGGGTTGTTGACGGAGAAAATTTATATCCAACATAGAGATGGCTTATTTTAACAGAATGGGAAAAAATATTTATGGTAAAGTGTTGTTTATGTGGTCAGCCAGCACAGTGGATGAATCTGTTGATACGACTATGGTTAATTTTTGTAATTCGATTTCATGGATTTTCTTATTTAAATTTGAGAGAATATTTAAACAATGGTAGAGAAACTATGTGAAAACTGTTTTTTTGGGATTTGTTATTTCCCGGGAGATGAAATCAGGCCCAGGGATGGTGGTGAACTTAGAGTTACCAAAGAGTTTTATGAAAGGACATGTGTAACTGGTGTTGGGAGGTTTTTCCGCAGACTAATCGGGGACAAATTTGACCCGATTGTTTTAGCAGAGAAAGATGCTGGTTGTGTAACTGGCAGATTTATGGAGAGGTAAGAAGATAATTCTTTAATATTATTCTTCTGCGTTAGGATAAGAACTATAGTCCGATTTGGTCGGCGATGGATTGCATGGCGATCAGACAAATTTCGATAAATTTATCAACGGGAATGTTGAGACCGGTGGGATCCTGACATTGAGCCACTTGATCCCGTCGGGTACCGGCGGCAAAACGGGGTTCTTTATGAAAGCGCTTAACCACAGAAGATAATTTGACATCGGCCAGTTTTTTGGTGGGATAAACCAGAGCTACGGCGACAATTAAACCTGTTAATGAATCAGCACAGTATATAGTCCACTGAGCTAAAGATTGAGGTTGAATATTGGTTAACGTTGGGGCGTGGGCTTTGATAATCTTGTCAACAGCATCACTTATTTCTAGTTGATGTTTGGCTAGGGCCTGTTTGGTTTTATTGGGGTGGTCGGCTTTGAATTCACCGGCGTAGTCAATATCGTGAATCAGGCCGGCTAAAAGCCAGTCCGATTGGGATGATTCGGCGGATGATAATTGTTTGTTTTGATCAAGATAATCGTAAATAGCCCCCATGCAAGCCTCCAAAGCCAAGGAGTGATAAAAAATATTAGTGGCCACAGAACTTTTGACGGCTTGGAGATACTGAGAACGAGAATGGGGTGTAGTGGCCATATTGGGGTAAATTGTTATATAATTTAAGTGTTAGTATTTTAACAAACGGAGGTGAAGACAATTGGCTTATAAAAAGATCGGTAAAATTGTTAATTATTTGGACAAGATAGGAGTGGCAGTATTGGAGGTGGAGAGTGGCAATATCAAAGCCGGAGATACTATTTTGATCGGCGAAGAAGGCGAGGGATTTGAGCAAGTGGTGACTTCTATGCAGGTTGACCACGAACAGGTGGATGAGGTTAAAAAAGGCGGAGACTGTGGCTTGAAAGTTGATCAGGAAGCGAAGAAAGGTAGCAATGTTTACAAAATAACCTAAAAACTTAGCGGATGGAAATTATTTTGTAGGTAATGTTACCGGCGGGGGCGGAGACGTCAACTGTTTGGTTGATTTTTTTGCCTAAAAGAGCTTGGCCAATGGGAGATTGGTGTGAAATTTTATTTAGAGAAGGGTCGGCTTCCAGTTTGTCGACAATTTCAAATTCTTTTTCTTTTTGAGGAGAAAGTTTGATTTTGACCCGAGACCCTATTTGAACCTCGGTTTTACTGAGTTGTTGTTTGTTTATGATAGTTGAGATACTGAGGGCCGCTTCCAATTTGTCAATTTTTTCCAGAACAACTTCCAGCTCTTCTTTTAATTGCTGT
>CAYQNE010000122.1:0-1919 GCA_964418875.1 uncultured Gammaproteobacteria bacterium
AATCGGAAAATCAATAAAAAAATTCATCTTGGCTGTAATATGCGTTTTAGCTCTCTTTCTCAAAAAAACTATCAACTGATGGGCCAGGCCGGTTTCCGTCTGATTCTTTATGGGTTGGAATCGGCCAATTCTAAAACACTAACTAAAATCAACAAAAATACTCCACATAGAAATATTGAAAAAGAATTATCCTGGGCCAAAAAAGCCGGTCTCGAACCCCATCTAACCGCTATCATCGGTTATCCTTGGGAATCCATCAAAGATGCTAAAAAAACCATTAGCCTGACACGAAACCTTTTCAAAAAAGGACTGGCCGATAGCATTCAAGCCACCCTGCTGGTTCCTTATCCCGGTACCCCTCTCTACCGATATTGTCAAAAAAACAATCTCCTTCTAACCCAAGATTACAATAAATTTGACATGAGCCAACCGGTTATCAAATCAAGTATCAACCCTCAACAACAAAAACAACTCATCCAAAATTTGTTTAAGGGGGTTCTCACCCCCAGTTTTCTGGTCAAAAAACTATTTTCCGTTCGTAATCTAGATGATTTCCAACACCTAAGTAACTATGCCATCAAGTTTTTACAAAAATTAAAAGACTTCTAATGACACACCCCACAATCACCTTCGTCGTTCCCACTCTCAACTCGGCAAAGGTTTTAGCCGCCTGTTTACAATCAATAACCAAACAAAACTATCCTTTGTCAAAAATTAATATTATTCTCGTCGATGGTGGATCCACTGATCAAACTCTTAAAATAGCCAAAAAATACCACTGTCAAATTATCAAAAACCCACTTAAAACCGCTGAAGCCGGCAAGGCCATCGGAATCAAAAAAGCCACCGGTAAATATATCTGCCTGCTCGACTCAGACAATATTCTTCCCCATCCGTCTTGGCTAAACAAGATGGTTTATCCTCTCCAATCAAATCCTCGGCTTATCGGCTCCGAACCCTGGGCGTTTACCTATCGAAAACAAGCCGGTTTTATCGAGCGCTACAGCTCCCTCATCGGTGCCAACGACCCCTACGCTTTCGTCACCGGCGTTTATGACAAAAAAAACCACCTAAACAACCGATGGACCGGCCTTGACATAAACCAGGTTGATAAAGGCAAATATATTCAAGTTACTCTCCTGCCCCATAAAATCCTGCCCACCATCGGCGCCAACGGCACTATCTTTAGAAGCGATTTCCTCAAAAAAAACATTAAATCCGACTATCTTTTTGACATTGATATTATTCAACGGGTTTTAAGTAAAACCCAAAAACCTCTTTACTTTGCCAAAGTCAAAACCGGCATTATTCACACTTTTTGCGAAGCATCTATTTCAAAATTCATCAAAAAACAAAATCGTCGCCTGACCGATTTTTATTTCTACAGACCTCTGCGTCAATACGACTGGGGACAAGTCAATCGATCCGGCATCGTCAAGTTCTCTCTCTATACTCTCACCCTTATCCCCATCCTCTTTCACACTCTTAAGGGTTTCTGTCACCTTCCCGATCCTGCTTGGTTTTTTCATCCCTTGGCTTGCCTGATTAGTTTTTTTATCAATGCTAAAGTTACAATCCAATATTATCTCGGCCTATTAAAGCCGTTAAATCGACAACAATGGCAACAATAGACATCCTCATTCCCACTTATAACGGGGCCCAATTCATCACCCCCACCCTCAAAAGCCTCCTTTCACAATCCTATTCTGATTTTAATATCATCATTTGCGACGACGCTTCCACCGACGCTACTATCTCCACCATCAAGTCTCTCAAAGATTCCCGTATCAAAATTTATACTCATAAAACCAATCTGGGTTATCCCAAAAATCTGGAAAGGGGCCGCCACTATTGCACCACCCCCATACTATTCCTTTTCGGCCAAGATGATATTTTGGCTAAAAACAGTCTACAAACCT
>CAYQNE010000123.1:0-1896 GCA_964418875.1 uncultured Gammaproteobacteria bacterium
ATTCCACGACTAAGATTGTTCATAGAGGGACGAATGTTAATCATTGAGTCAAATTCGATCCAGTCATCTCCTTTGGCCCCCGGATAAATATTTATCCCCCAAAGATTTTCCTGCTTAGAGTTGTTTTCCAAAAGAAGGGCTTCTTCATCGGCGTGTAGTTCCCCGTTAACGGCCATTATCTTTTTGTCTGTGTCGACAACTGCTTTGACCATATTACCAAACATTTTTTGAGCCATTTTTTTGAATTCAACGACATGTGTTTTCTTTTTTATAATTTGCATATTCAGGCTAAAAAACTGGGTTTTGAAATCAGGTTTATTATAACAAACAGCGGAGGTAAAAGATTTGTCATGCATTGATGGTTCGACCCGAAGTCAATTTTTCGAAAATTACTACCATAATGACACATCCTCAAGTGTTGGCTCAATGCAAACAAAGGTTGGCGCGGGAATATTCACATCTAAACCAGGTCTCGGGAAAAGGAAAAATGATCGACCATGCCGTAGTGGCAAAAAATTTAGGAGAGAAAAAATTGTCGAGACAGGTGGCGACAGTGGGGAGTAAGGTTTTGGCGGAATTATATAACCTTAATGTTATCAATGATGATCTGCAAGACTTGACAGAGAATTATACTAGTTTTTTGATGGTGGAGAGATAAAATAGTGGGAAAAAAAATATGGATTGGATATACTAAGGAATGAATGAGATGGCAGGGGAAATTCCAGAAATTGATGTTTCGTCTCTAAAAACGAGAGGTGAGATTCAAAATGCCGTAATTGGCGGATTGACGGATAGGTTGGGCAATTATTCTCCCATTGGTTGGCTAGAGGAGATCGAACAAAGTGACGCGAAGGATGATCTGAGAGAAATGTCGAAGTTGCTTAGTGGTCGCGACGTGATATCTCGTGTAGAAGAAAATAACAAACAAGAAGGATTAGTGGCTGAAGATTTTTCGAACGATAGGGTATTTGAGATAGCCAGAAGGGAAGCGAAGTTGTGTTTAAAAATATACAGAGGGGTTATTCTTAAATATTTCGAGGATAAAGAGATTGATACGAAAGGAATAGACCCTCTTATTAAATTATTTAACCTCATTAAAAAAACAACAACAGACTTGGGAATAGAGGATAAGGTTGTTAATAATCGTATTCTTGGTTGTGTCGAGAAAGTAGAGGGAGTGTTTCGAGATTTAAAGGGTTTTGCCGAAGAAGGTAAAATTATCCCCTTGATTTGGCCCCGAATGCGTAAAAGACCAGATTTTGATTTCTCCCAACCGACTAAAACTTTTTCGTTATTGGACTTGGAGAAAACGAAAGGAGAAACGGAACAATGATTTATCTTGTTTGGTTTAAATCTTTGTAAGTGATAATTCGGCCCTGGAAGTTTTCGACTTGATAGGTACGAGGGGCGATTTTTTTTAACCAAGAAACGGGGACTTTACCACAACCACCAGGTAGATCGACAACATATTGGGGCAAACAAACTCCGGGGATTTGGCCTCCTAGGCTTTGGTAAAGTTTTAATCCGGAAGAAATTGACACTCTAAAATGAGAGGTGCCCTTGGCCTGATCAAGATGGTGTAAATAATAGGGTTTGATGCCGTTTTGCCATAATTTCAAAAAAAGTTGTTTTAAGATTTCTTTATTATCGTTAACGCCTTTTAATAAAACCGATTGGGACAGAACGGTCCATTTATTTTTTTTGAATTTGTCGACCAGCTTGACAGTGGCAGGACTGATTTCTCGAGGATGGTTAACATGAATTACCAGTGATAAGTTTTGACTGAGACATTTCCACGGTTTAAAAAAATCATTTTTTATCGATAGGGGATCAGCTATGGGTAATCGACTGTGGATTCGCCAACTTTCTACATGAGGAATATCTTTTAGATTGGTA
>CAYQNE010000124.1:0-1884 GCA_964418875.1 uncultured Gammaproteobacteria bacterium
GTTTTGGCTTAGGCGCTGCCACGGTTTAAAAAAATTATTTTTTATCGATAGGGGATCGGCAATGGGCAATCGACTGTGGATTCGCCAACTTTCTACATGAGGAATATCTTTTAGATTGGTAATAATTTTTTGCCATTGGGGGTTTTTCAAAGTTAGAGGATCCCCGCCGGAGAAAATGACTTCCCAAATTTTAGGATGGTTGGTGAGATATGAAGTAATTTGAGGCCAGTTTAACTTGAGATTGGTACGGTTAAGATTTTTCCTGAAGCAAAAGCGACAATTTTGGCAACAATGATTGGTAACTAAGACCAGAGCGGTGCGAGGATAGCGGTGAATAAGACCGGGTAAAACTTGGTTTTGTTCGTCACCAATAGGATCGTCTGTGCATTTTAGCCAAAGGATCATGGGGATTGTCCCAATCAACCAATTGATGATAATGATGGCTGATTTTTTCAGGCCAGTTTTTTGACATAGGCAGAGATTATAACAAAGACAGTAGTGTTATGGTTTCTTTCTTCCGTTGAGGTGTTGGCACAATTGGCTGACTTCGGCGTGAAGTTCTTTTTGGAGGCGTTTGATTTCGGTTAGTTGGCGGTCGGCTTTTTGATCGAGTTTAATGTCGAAATCCATTCGTTGATCGTTTCGCTTTTTTTGTTTGGCAAGAGTAAGACGGCGCTGTGATTCTTCCTTGTTGGCGGCCATTAGAAGGAAAATGCAGATAAAAATAGCTTCTAAAGAAACGATGAGAGTAAGCAGGTTAATATCCAGGTGATTAACCAGCCAAAGGAAAAACCAAATGATATGGAAAAGAACACCAGTCCAAGAACCGATAAAAATTGAAATGATTTGGGTGACATTATCTAAAAAGGAATTGAGTTTTCTGGTCATGGAAAAATTATAGCATTTATGAATCAATTAAAAGGGCGGGGGTGTAGTATGATTAATTATGAAAAAGACCAAGATAATCGCCACGGTGGGGCCAGCCTCTGAAGACCCTCAGACGATTGAGAATATGATAACTCAGGGTGTAGATGTGTTTAGGTTCAATTTAAAACACAATAGTTTGGAGTGGCATAAAAAAATGATTGGATTGGTAAAGACGACAGCCAAAAAATTGGAAATGAATGTAGCCACGCTGGTGGACTTGCAAGGTCCGGAGTTAAGAGTGGACACCGAAAACAACCAAGATTTCGAAATAAGGGCAGATGAGGTGTTTTTGTTTTCTTTACTTTTTATTGAAGGCAGAAAATGTCTAAAAATTAAACAAAAGGAGTTTTTTAAAAAGATAAGGAGGGGGGATGATATTTATGTTGACAACGGCCAAATAAAACTAAAAGTGCTGGACAAAACCGGTGAAACGGTAAGTGTGGTGGCCGAAAGAGACGGAGTGGTTACCGACAGGAGCGGGGTTAATGTGCCGGGCAGGGATTTGGGACTGGAGATGCTGACATCAAGAGATATAGAGGGACTGGGGCTGATAAAGCAGATGAAGGTGGATTTGGTGGCTTTGTCTTTTGTCAGAAAACAAAAAGATATAGACAAGCTCAGAAAAATGTTGTTAAGAAGGGGCTCGGAGGCGGGTATAGTGGCTAAAATTGAAAATGCATCGGCTTTAAAGAACCTGGAGGGCTTAATTGATTCGAGTGACGGAATCATAGTTGCCAGAGGAGATTTGGGAGTGGAGGTGCCATTGGAGCAATTGGTTTTTTGGCAAAAGAAAATCATTAAAGATTGCCGGAAGGCGGGGAAGCCGGTTTTTGTGGCCACTCAGATGTTGGCCTCGATGGTAAACAACATACATCCAAGTAGAGCTGAAGTAAGTGATGTATCCAATGCTGTTTTTGATGGAACCGACGGGTTAATGTTATCTGAAGAAACAGCCAT
>CAYQNE010000125.1:0-1878 GCA_964418875.1 uncultured Gammaproteobacteria bacterium
CCATGGATTTATTGAGGTTCGGACCACTGGGACTGGTAGACAAGGTTCGATTGGGATCGGTTTATATATATTTACAAAAATTGTCTAATTGGAAAAATTTGAGCGGAGTGGGGGCGGCGGACTGGATGAAAAAGTGGGCCGGAAAAACAAATTATGAAATTATCTGGCAACCCTTACTGCAAGGTAAGTTTCATCAGTATTATAAAAAGGTGTCAATGGCCTGGTTGTGGGGCAGAATTCATGTCAGAGCTCAGTCTAAAAACAACAAAACGGGGGAGGAGTTGGGTTATTTGATGGGAGGTTTTCAGATAATAATCGAAGGGCTGGTAGAAAAAATAAAAGAAAACGGCGGGATGATAAAAGTAAATTGTCAGGTCAGGGAGATAAGGAAAAAAGGGAGCAGGATAGAAGTAAAATGGGGAAATGAAAAAATCAGTTTTGACAGAGTGGTGGCTTGTGTTCCGGCCGGTATTTTTTCTAAAATAACCGGCATAAAGAGTAAAAAGGCAAAAGAGATTTCATATTTGGGTTTTATCAATGTAGTATTTAGATCAAAACAAAACCTGAGTCCTTATTATTGGCATAATATCGGCGATAATAAATCCCCGTTTTTAGCTTTTATACAACACACCAATTTAGTTGACAAGAAAAATTACCAGAATAAGCATCTGTATTATTTGGGTGCTTACGTGCCACAGAATCATAAATATCTAAAGGAGGAAGAGGCGAACATATATAAAGAATTTTTTGCTTATTTGAAAAAAATCTTTCCGGCCTTTAAAGAAAGTTTGGTGGAAAAGAAGGAAATATTTAGGTTTGACTGGGCTCAGCACCTAGCTGATGTAAATTATGAAAAAAAAATACCCGGCTATAAAAGCGGAATTGACGGGGTTTATTTTGCCAACTTTTGTCAAATTTTTCCATACGATCGAGGAATGAATTATGCCGTAATTGAAGGAGAGAAAGTGGCCAAGATGGTGGTTTAGTTTGTTTTTGAAGATTTATTGGCCATAATGTTACTGATTTCCAAAAGCGAGTCAAATGTGCCGGCGTCGGCCCAAGTCCCCCGGATTATGTTGACATTAAGCTGGTTGTTTTTGAGATAGATATTGTTAAGGTCGGTGATTTCTATCTCGCCTCTGGCGGAAGGCTTGAGAGATCGGGCATATTTAATTACATTGTTGTCGTAAGTGTAAAGACCAACCACAGCATATTGGCTTTTGGGTTTTTGAGGTTTTTCTTCAATGGAGATAACTTTTTTGTTTTGGTCGAATTCAACCACACCAAAGCGCTGAGGGTGAGAAACTTTTTTGGCAAAAATCATGGCGCCGGAGGAGAAAGACTTTATTTGTGAAGAAAAATCGCGATCGAAAATATTGTCACCTAAAATCATGGTGACGGCATCAGAGCCAATAAAGTTTCTACCAAGAATAAAGGCGTCAGCCAAGCCACGAGGTTTCTCCTGAATTTCATAGGAAAATTTAACACCAAATTGCCTACCCGAACCCAAAAGGTTTAAAAAATGGCCTGAATAATCAGGAGCAATAATAATGAGAATATCTTTAATACCGGCTTTGACCAGAGTGTTAATGGGGTAATAAATCATAGGCTTGTCATAAACAGGAAGAAGTTGTTTGGAGGTGATTTTGGTTAAAGGACGGAGACGAGTGGCTCGGCCTCCGGCCAAGATTATTCCTTTCATTTTTTGTGATTCAAACGTTTATAGAATTTTTCGGCTTCGAGCTTACTGGCTTGCCACCAATTCTGGTTTTGGCGGTACCAGCTAACGGTTTTTTGTAGACCCGACCGTAAATTTTCTTGGGGTTGCCAGCCCAGTTTTTTGATTTTCGACCAATTAACGGCATAGTTATCATGAGC
>CAYQNE010000126.1:0-1863 GCA_964418875.1 uncultured Gammaproteobacteria bacterium
ATAGTTTGTTTAAAAAATGAATGGAGGTACTGGTCTTTTTTGGAGGATAATGTGTTTGTTTTGTTGTCTTTTTTGTTGGTATGGTGGGGGAGTCAGATGATGGGAGAATCGGCGGTAGGGGTTGCTCCGATGCTCGCCGTTGGCTCGAGCGGAGTGCCTGCGGCAGGGGTGTCTTTGGTAAGTTCTTTGTTGATGGGAAAGAAGTATCGGTCACTGGTTTGGTACAAGAGCGGAAAGAAGGGCTTTCTTTTCTTTTGGGCCAATGTGGTGTTTTGGTTGGTATATTTGTTGATTATGTTCTTGTTTAATAAGGCAGGTAGTGGTTGTTATCCTGTTTTGGTCTTGGTCTTGATTTCTGGAGGGGGATTGTTTATGCTAGGAGAGGTTTTAAGAAAGGAATAATATGGTCAAAAAACACAAAGATATAATAAGTTTTCCGAAGAAGTTATTGTCACCGATAAAGAAGTTTTTGGAGGGGGAAGTGGTTAAGTTGGGGAAGAGAAGAAAAAAGATAAAGGAGGCCGATCCTTTTACCGATGGATCCAGAGCAACAGAAAATTCTTTGGAGGAAGATGTGGACGAACAAATTGGTCATTTTAGTGCGGAGATAAAGGCCGGTTTTGTGGCCAAACAGATTGTTCAGTTAAGAAAGGCCCTGACTCGAATTAAACTGGGGAAGTATGGTCATTGTGAGAAGTGTGGTCATATGATTCAAACTGATAGGTTGGCGGTTAGGCCGGAAACAACAGTGTGTATTGATTGTGAAAAAGAACGAAATTCTTAGATTGTTGGTTTTGGGTGGGGGGATTTTGGTAACGGGCTGGGTTCATAATTTTTTGGCGGCAAAAGGGGTTGTTTTGGTGGAAAATAGAGGCTTGGCTTTTGGGTGGTTTAAAGGCGGGGCGGGGTTGGCAGTGTTAGTGTGGTTGGTTTTGTGGTGGTATTGGTGGTTTGGAGGTTGGGGTGGTGCTAAGGTGGGGATTTGGATGATGCTAATAGGTGGAGCGGTTAATATTTGGGACAGGTGGGTGGGGGGAGTAGTCAGGGACTATTGGAGATGGTTTGATGGGGTGATTTATAACAATGTGGCGGACTGGTTAATCAGTGTGGGATTGTTTGTGTTTATACTAGAGATATGGAAAGACAAATCCAAGTAGTTTACCAGGACGATGATTTGCTGGTGTTAAACAAGCCACCGGGATGGGTGACAGCCAAAGAAAGAGTGGGAGAGAAGAATCCGACAGTGGAGGAATGGTTGTTTTCGAGGGTGGGGAAAGCTTTGCCCAGAAATGGAATTGTTCACAGACTGGACAAAGGGACTTCGGGTTTGTTGGTGGTGGGTAAAAATAATGAATGTTTAGAGGTTTTAAAGAGTTTTTTTAAAAAAAGACAGGTAAAAAAAAGATATTTGGCGGTGGCGGGAGGTGATGTCAGTTTTGAGGGAACGGTGGAGGTGCCGATAGGCAGAACCGTGTTTGGTAAATTTGGAGTGAAGGTGGGAGGGAAGATGAGTCGAAGCGAGTTTAGTTTGTTAAAAAAGTATAAGAAAGATAGCAAGATTTATAGCTTAGTGGAGGTGAATTTGAAAACAGGTCGGACTCATCAGATAAGAGTACACTTTTCGTATTTGGGTTGGCCTCTTTTGGGTGATGTGACTTATGGAGGGGAAAAGATAGCCATAGATAGACCTTTTTTGCATGCTTACAAGGTGAAATTTAAGCATCCGAGGAGCGGTAAAGATTTGGTATTTGAGTTGAAATTATCGGAAGATTTGAGGAGAATTTTGGAGGATTATGAAGAAATTTAGTATTTTTTTGTTGTTGGTGGGATTGGTGGGTTGGGGTTGGTGGTTTGGTAAAGCGG
>CAYQNE010000127.1:0-1843 GCA_964418875.1 uncultured Gammaproteobacteria bacterium
CTAGGCGAAGGGCTAAAACAGCTAAGCGTTGTTGTCCCCGACTGCCCCAATTGGCTAAGTTTTTGTCAGAACCAGGGAAGGAATGACTGTCGAAACTGAAATCATCGCGATGGTTGCCGATTTGAGTGTAACCCCTGGCTAAATCACTGAGATAGTTTTTGTCGAGAGTGGGCTGATTAACAAGGGAAACTTGGGGATTTAAAAATATTTTTTTTATTTCCGAATGAGAGTTGTTGGCAAAGAAGTGATTGGCGAATTGAATAAAAGAACTACGATATTGATGAATAATCAGATCATTTTTAATAAGTGACTGATCCCAGTAAAATAATTCTTTTTTAGAGTTTTTTCCTTGTCTTATCTGATCCAAAAGCTCGTTGCGATGGGCCAAAGCCTTGTTGTATTGAGTCAGTGATTGGGCATAACGCCAATTGGTTGAGGTGAAGACCGAATTAATGAAGTCTCGGCGGCGGGAAGGAGAGCCGGTGGTGAGACGAATGTCCTGAGGAGAAAAAACGACCGTTTTAATGGTGCCAAGAAAACTTTTTCTGGTTTTGGTAACTTTTTGAATGAGGTATTGGCGAGAAACAGTCGGAGAATCGGGTTTTTGGACCAGTTGGACTTCTAGTTTGGGATTATCATCAGAATTGTGTAGATGCCCCTGAACTAAAGCAAAGGTTTGATTCCAAGAGATGAGCTTAGCCAAAGAAATAGAGCGAAAACTTTTACCGGCAGAGAGTAAATAAATGGCCTCCAAAAGGTTGGTTTTGCCGGAGCCATTGGGCCCGATGATAAGGTTGGTTTTGGGTGAGAAAGAGAAAGACTTTTTGGAATAAGAGCGAAAATTTTGGAGGGTGACAGAAATAAGATGCATTTTTAGGAAACAGGTTTCTGTTTTGGTGTAATAAAACCGGAAATGGCTTGGGCAAAACGATGAGGAGCACAAACACAAAAACGATGATTAACTTGGGGAATAGATAATAGTGAAAAATTCTTATTAAGGCGGCAAATTTTTTGAGCATCGGATTGTAAAATTCGGTGATCATCTTGACCGACAAGAAAGCGAGTGGGAATGGAAATGGATTTGGCTAAATCGGTAATGTCTTGGGTGATAAATTCGGCCAAAAGAGACATGATGGTGTCGGGCGAAGAAAGTTTGGCGGTGGAATAGATTTGATCAACTAAAGAAAAGGAAAGATGATATTTTCGATCACGAAGGTAAAAGTAAACACGACAGGGATGGCCTTTTAGTATATTTATGAGGGGGGTAGTGAGACGTGAGTGTTTGGTTAGTCTGGCGAGTAAGGGATAAAACCGTTGATGGTAAACAGCCAGGTTGATAGGAGGAGCATGGATGACCAATTTTTTAACTTGATGGGGGTGTTGGTGAGTAAAGTTGAGGGCGATAGCGGCGCCCATGGAGGATCCACACAGATAAATTCGGGAGAGGTTCTGAGTGGTTAAAAAATTTGAAACAAATTTGGTATAAGTGGAATAAGAAGACGGTCCAGTTGAATGAGAGAGGCCAAAGCCGGGGAAATCGGGGGCAAAGATGTGAAAGGAAGAAGACAGGTTTTTCATTATTGGTCGATACATATCAGCTGTGGCCGGCCAGGCATGGAGAAGAACCAGGGGTGGATTTCGAGGAGAACCTGATTCCAGATAACGGACTTGATTGTTGGCGAGACGATAGAATTTTGATTTGATGGGGGGCATGGGGGTGTTTTGACAATTTTCTTGGTCCAGCGGGCAGGAGTCGCCCCGCAGTGGCGGGGTTACAGACCGTCCGCTTTGGTCCAGCGGGCAGGAGTCGCCCCGCAGTGGCGGGGTTACAGACCGTCCGCTT
>CAYQNE010000128.1:0-1760 GCA_964418875.1 uncultured Gammaproteobacteria bacterium
TATGCCTCCGACAAAAAGCGTTGGGAAAAGATTGAAAAATAGAAGAAAAGAGTTGAACATGACACAAGGTGATGTGGCGGATAAGGCTGATATCAGCGTTAATTACTATGCCAGAGTTGAAAGAGGAGAAGTAAATCCATCAATGGACATTTTTAAGGCGATTCTTAAGGCTTTAAAGACTCGGTCTTGTGACGTTTTAGATTTTTAGTTTTCTGATTATCGACAACTTTGTGGGCGATTAGGTGGGATAGAGTTCGCATATTACCAAGCATGTCGATGGCGTGTTGTCTGGTGGCGTTGATTGGATCGGTCTGTTTTAAGAACTTAATTACGTTTTGGACATCTTTTTCGTACTGATTTTCGGCTGGTGTCATGGTTATATTTTACTTTATAAGTTAGATAAATTTTTTCAAGTTGAGAAAGTCAAACATCTCCTGGGCAAAGAACGGGCTGTCGATCCTTCTCATCACTTCCCTACTGTTTGTTTGGGACAATATGTTTAGACTCCCCTCCCATAGAATTTTCCTATCGATAATGGCTAGTTTACGATGATGGTTGTTGGCAGCGGCCAAAACATTAGCTCCAATAATTTCTAATTGCTTAATTACTTGACTCGATTGAATTGAAAGAGGTTCGTCAAGAATACTAGGATCTCTGGTGATTATGTATACATCTACTCCTTTGTCTACCAAAGTTTTTAAAATAGGCGTTAAGGTCTTCATTCTTTGCCTGGTAATAAAGGGGCTTTCGATAATAACTTCTTTTTTGGCCCGTTTTAGATCCGGAATGAAATATTTAAAGAACGATTTCTCGTCGCAAAGACGAGAAATAAAAGAATGGTCTTTAGCTTGGGATTTGTTGCCAAAATTAAATATTTTGATCATCTTCAGTGTCTATTATAGTAATTTTGCCTTTATAATACGTGAAACCCAGTGATTTTAGTTTATCGTATAGTTTAAATATACTGGAGAATAGGTGTTCCAGATTAGAACCAGTGGGCTCACTTTAGCTTTGAAAAATTACGGTTTTTGTAATATAGGATAGTGTTTGGCTTCAAAATGGTTCCAGAACCGGCGGGCATGGTTTGAGTGTGGATTTATATCAACGCGGTTAAGTAATCACATCAATATGAAAAGATAAAAGTAAAGGCGAAATTGCGAAGGGTAAAAAAGAAGTTAAAAAATGATGACGTGGCTCTGTAGATGGGACGGATTTTAAACTTTATACCTCTTAGGAGGTAGTTTGAGGATCGTCCCCTCGAGTGGATAAAGATATTAATTCAGCCAGTATTTCAGGAGGCGTATTTGGTCCAAATTCTACATTTAAATCTGTGGCAATTGATTTTAGTTTTTCTAAAGATCCTAAACTATCTTCAGAAGCGAGTGATTGGAGATATTTGTAACTGGGCCGACCGTGATCATTTCGCCAATCATTTTCATTTTTAACTTTTTTTTCCTTTGGTGACTTGTTTTGGTCTGTTAGATTTGTATCAACATCATCGTTTATTTGCATTGATTAAATATAGCACGATTGAGGTAACTAATTTACTGGTATGAAAATTTGAGCCTAAAAATCGCTTAAGTTAACTAAACTACTTCCAGCTTTGCTTTGCGCAAGGTCATAGCGTTTACAACTACGATTACTGAAGACATACTCATCAAAAGAGCTCCTACTGCTGGACTCAGACGAAAACCAAAGGGAATAAATAAGCCGGCGGCGGCAGGGATAGTTAAGGTGTTATATCCTAATGCCCACCACAG
>CAYQNE010000129.1:0-1740 GCA_964418875.1 uncultured Gammaproteobacteria bacterium
CCTTACAAAAAATTTACCAATCTTATCAACGCCTTCTCAGGAAACTTGCCAAGTACGACTTTGAAGACATGATTTTATTCGTCATCAAGGCTTTTTCTCAAGACCCCAACCTCTTGTTGGAATACCAAGAGAGGTTCTTATATGTTCTAGTCGATGAATACCAGGATACCAACTCGGCCCAAGACAAAATTCTTCAATACCTGACCTCATATCACTCTTCTCCTAATCTTTTTGTGGTTGGTGATGACGATCAATCCATTTTTCGATTCCAAGGCGCCGCCATCGAAAATCTACTCAATTTTCAAAAAACCTATCAACCTCAACTGATTGCCCTAAAAAACAACTATCGTTCCCATCAGCTTATTCTCGACTCCGGTCTTTCTCTTATTGCCCACAATAAAAATCGATTGGGCCACATACTAAAAGGTATCGACAAAACTCTTGTTTCTCAAAAAAGCTATGATCCTGACCCCATCAATCTTTTTGTGGCCGAATCCGTTTTAGAGGAAAATTATTTTATCGCTCAAAAAATCAAAAAACTGATTACTTCAGGGGTCGATCCCCGTCAAATTGCTCTACTCTATCGAACCAATAAAGATCCTCTCAGCCTTTTGCCCCTTTTAGACAATCTGGCCATTCCTTATCAAATTTCCTCCGGCAATAGCATCCTTGACCAAGTCCACATTCAACAATTAACCAAACTATTAAAGTTTCTGGCTGATCCCTCTCAAGACCGACTTCTTTTTGATTTGCTAATTTCCCCCTTCACCAAGATTGACTCTTTTGATTTACTCAAACTATCCCGTTACTCATATCGCCATCGTCTACCCCTTTTTGACCTCATCCAAACACCACCCCTAAAACTGAAAAAAGATACTACCCAAAAACTCAAAAATTTTTTAAAAAACCTAACCGACTGTCATCGAGACTTAACCAATTTACCTTTTGACAAAAGTTTCAATTCCGTTATTCGCCGTTTCAACTACCTTCCTTATCTACTCAAAAAAAATGATATTGTGGCCATCGGGGAGTTGGATCAGTTCTACAACTTCCTTCATCGACAATTTGATCAAGGTCATTCGCTCTCTCAAATTCTTGATCGTCTGGATCTTTTGCGTCAAAACAATATTTCCATCCAAAAGGATAATTTTAACCAAAATATTAAGGCTATAAATCTTATGACTGTCCACAAAGCCAAAGGCTTGGAATTTGACCATGTTTTTATTTTTCAGTCAGTTGACAAAAAATGGGGAAACAACCGTACTTACTCCTCTCTCAAACTACCTTCGGGTATTATCGAAACAGAGACCATGTCTTCAGTGACTGACACCAATGAAGAAGAACGCCGTCTTTTCTATGTGGCTCTGACCCGGGCCAAAAGACAAATCCATCTGTCTTATTCCAAGACAAAAGAAAATGGCCGCCCCCAACTACCCTCGATTTTCTTGTCGGAAATCAAACCTGACTTAATCGAATCGGTCAAAACACCCCGGGACTTAAAAACCTCCGCCCTTACCGTCAGGTTTTCTTCGACAAAAAATCAGATATTTCACCGTCAGGCCGCCAAACTTTATCTAAAGGATTATCTGGCCCATCATTATCGCCTCAATATCAGTCATATAAATTCCTATCTTACCTGTCCTTTTTGTTTCTACTACAAAACCATTCTTCGCATTCCGGCGGTTAAAAACAAAAATCTTTCTTTTGGTACCGCCGTCCACTTCGCCCTCAAATATCTAT
>CAYQNE010000130.1:0-1737 GCA_964418875.1 uncultured Gammaproteobacteria bacterium
AGTCGGCAAAAAACCAACTACTCGATACTCACCCATTAAGTTATTCCTTCCTGTCTCTTTCCCCAAAGGATTCACCAATTCCCCTTGTCCCCTTACCCATACCAACACTCCCAATACCCCTAAAATCAATCCTCCAATCAGATATTTACAGATTCTTTTCATCCTTATTCTCCCAAAAACTTCCGACCGGTTTTTTCCCAACCCCAATTCACTGTTCTCCACAAATTAGACAAACTGCCAAAAAAGACAAAAGACATCATCGTCATTAAAACCGATCTTCTTAAAAAACTCCCCTTCTTCATCACTCCATTCTATCAAAAGTGGGCAATGGTCCGATTTATATCGGACCGACCTCCCCGATGTCATATCGGGGCGCTCTAACTAATCATATTTTGACACTACAAACACCACCCTTAATTATTTTTTCTAAAACCTTTCTCGATTTATACGATTTCAGCTTGTACTCCACTCTTCTTGTATCAACACCACTTAAATATTTTTGTTTGAACACTAACTTCCACGGCCTCATATACTTAGTAGCTTTAACTCTCCCTAAATTATGAAACTCTTCCAACCTTCTCTTGGGATTTTTGGAATATCCAATATAATATCTTCCATTCCTCAAGCTTTCAAGAATATATAAATAAGCCAAGTGGGCAATGGAGGACTCGAACCTCCGACCTCGGTCTTATCAGGACCGCGCTCTAACCAGCTGAGCTAATTGCCCAAATAAATTTTCAATACAACAATTATAACCTCTCTGGCATTAATTAGAAATCGGACTCATATTAAACCGACCTCCCCGATGTCATATCGGGACGCTCTAACCAGGCTGTGGGGTTTACCCCCACTCCGATTCCATATCCGGAGAGCGGGTTTATCCCCACTCCGATCAATATCGAAGAGCTAATTGCCCATGCAAACTCATCCCTGAATAAAAACTAGTATGTCACGCCATTATACCTAAACACCGCCAAATCTACCTACTTATCCCTTCACTATCATCTCCACCACTTTCTGGGCCACATTCACTCCGGTTGATTCCTCAAAACCCTTGAATTGACACTGTCTGTTTACCTCTAAAACATAGCTTCTATCAGTCTTATCTTTCATAATATCCACCCCACAATAATCCAACTCGCACACTTTCGCCACTTTTTCCGCCAACACCCGATCACTATCACTCAATTCCCACTTTTCTGCCTTTCCTCCCAAACTATAGTTGCTTCTAAACTCATCCCCCATCGCCGACCTTCTCATCGCTCCAATAGATTTTCCCCTTAACACAATTACTCGGATATCCCATCGTGTCGGTAAATATTTCTGCCATAAAAACATGCCAATATTTTTTTCATCAATTTTCCTCACAAAATCAGCCAAAGCCTCAGCATTATCAAGTTTTTTTACACTTCTACCCTGAAAACCTTTCTCGTGCTTGGCAATCACCGGCCACCCAAGTAACTCTCCCATATTACTCTGCAACACTTGTTCCAATGTATAAAAAACCTTAGTCGGTACCACTGGAATCCCCTCTCTAACAAACACCGCATGTTGCAATAACTTCCCCATCCTTTGCCACCGCAAGTAACCTCCGTGATTCACGCAAAAAACCTCATTTTCCAAAATTTTTATCAACATATTCTTTCCCAAAACATATTTCCCCGTCTTGGTTCCCGCCACCCTAAACCACATCCCCCACAAATTTTCCTTCCCCAACCTCTGCCCTTTCCAAAAAAC
>CAYQNE010000131.1:0-1723 GCA_964418875.1 uncultured Gammaproteobacteria bacterium
TATTTGGGTGTGTTCGGATCGGCAGCTAGGGGAGAAATGAATGATAAAAGCGACGTAGATTTGTTGGTGAGGTTTGAGGATGATGTGGAGATAGGGTTGTTTGATTTAGTAAAGATAGAACAAGAGTTGGAAAATCAGATAGGAAGGGGGGTGGATTTGGTGACTAAGTTAAATAAATATGTAGAACCATATGTTAAAAAGGATTTGGTGACTGTGTATGGAAAAAGATAATTTAGTTTATTTGCAACAAATTAGGGATTATATTAATGATATCGAAAAATATATTGGAGATGAGAATTTGGTAGAGTTTGAGAAAGATATTAAACTTCAAGATGCGGTGTTAAGAAAGTTAAGTTTAATCGGGGAAGCGGCCAGAAGGTTCGATGAGAGATTTTGGGATAAATATAGAGACGAGTTGCCTTTAGCAGAGGCGGTGGCGACAAGAAACAAACTAATTCATGATTATGATGACATAGACTTGAGAATTGTATGGAATACGGTGAAGAAAGATTTGCCGGAGTTGAGGCGAAGAATAGAGGTTATAGTCGAGGATAGATTGATCGGGCGTTAGAGAAAATGCTATGGGGGATGCGGGTAGGAGCGGAGGGACGGGGAGCTGTAGAGAGTGACGGTAAGTGATTGCAATGCGAAAGTCAGGAGGGATTAAAATAGTTTTTTATTTCTGTAATTTTCAGTCGTTTTTTGTTTTGTAGTTGTCTTATTTTTTTGATTCGGGTAATCATTGAATGATCATATAGCTGGTAGCCGCCTTTGGTGTAGTCTTTGACGGTTAGAAGATCTTCTTTTGTCCAATAACGGACGGTGGTTATTTGTTCTCCGGTTTTTTTGGCTAATTCCCCAATTTGCAGAAGGCCAGGTGGGGTGCCCTCCACGGTGGGTAAACTTTTGGCCGATTGTTGGGAAGGGCTTAAGGTTTCAAGATAGATGTTTAAGGAGCGGATAATGGCTTGGTAGATAAAATGATAATAATCATCGGGGTTATTTTTTGTTTGGGCTTTTTCCAGGCTGTCAATATAGTTTTTTCTGTCTTCTTTTCTGATTAGGGCGGGCGGGTAGTTGTTTTGAATTAGAAGTAAGTTCATTAGAAGTCTGGCGGTTCTACCATCGCCATCGACAAAAGGATGAATGCTAACCAGTTTTAAGTGGGCGTCGGCGGCGATTTTGGCAGGATGACGGGTGTTTTTTTGGTGAAGCCATTTGACAAATTGTTTCATTAAATGTGGGACTTTGGTGGGATTGGGTAGTGTTAGTCCGGCTACGCCGGCAATTCTGACGGCTATGGTTCGGTATCTGCCTGCATGGGTATCGTCTATCTTTTGGAGTATAAGTCGGTGAATTTCCAGGATATCGTTTTCGGTTATGTCCTGACGTTTTTTGTGAGCAAGTTTTTTGATGAATGTCAGAGCTTGACTGTGATTAATTGCCTCTAAGTGTTCAATGATACTCTTGCCTCTGACAGTTAGACCTTTTTCAATGACCAAGGCCGTTTCTTTTCTGGATAGGGTATTGCCCTCGATGGCATTACTGGTGTAGGTGAGTTCCACCTTGAACCAGTCGTCAAGATTTTTGATTAACCCCGATGGGAGTGGTTTGTATTTATCAAATCTTTGTTTGATTTTGGTTAGTTGTTTTAGGCTATTATTGGTCATTATGGTTTTTGGTTACTTTATAGTGTAGAGCATCGCTAAATGGTTGTCAAGGG
>CAYQNE010000132.1:0-1700 GCA_964418875.1 uncultured Gammaproteobacteria bacterium
CAGGCATAATCGGATGTCTCAAGCTGCTGAATTAATTAAACAAAATTACCGCGTGAACGAAGTGGCTTTAATGGTGGGTTATGAGGATACCAACCGATTTAGTCAGGCATTTAAACAGTTTCATGGCGTTTCTCCTTCTTCCTTCAAATAAATGTTCAGATTCTTTTTCCAGGCATATTTTTTCCTTTTATTTCATCTTTGTCTCAATTTGCCACTGATCCTGCCTCAATATGCAAGCATAGCTATGCCCAGTAATTGTTTGCTTTGTAGAAATTTAAAAAGAAATATTATGTTTAAAAAAATTAGTTTTATTTTAATTGGAGTTCTTTTATGTCATGGAATTCTCAAATCGCAAACAAGCCAACTGAAAGATACTACGGTATATACGCTTGGCTTCTCAACTTATCTTTCACAAATTGATAAATACGCATCAGGAGTTGATATTTATAGCGATAGCGAAGGTTATACGTATATTTCAGGTAACACCAAGGATAAGAATTTCCCGGCTACTGAAGGAGCCTATCAAACAAAATTAAAGGGCGATGGTTTGGCTGATGTCTAAACCGAGTAATTGACTGAGTTTTTTCAGACCGACACCCTTATTGAAACGACGAGGAGCAATATCATAAGCCTCACCGTTCCACCAGCAATAAAATTCTTTTTGGGGATCGTTTTGACTGACGATTTGATCGACCTGGTTGATAGCTTGAGAACAATGAAGAGAAATGATGAATTGTTTGGGTTCAAAACCCTTGACGGAAGAATCGGAAACAGCCAGTTTATCCAGTTCGGATCGGATAGTCTTGAGAGTGGCCAGCTCATAGTCGGAAAAATCAAAATTTTGGATGAGTTTGCCCTGATAGAGAATAAAAACACCGTTTTCGGAAATGATGCTAGTGTTGTCCCAAAGGAGATGGCGATACATTTCGGTTAAATATAGACCACTGCGACCGCTGTTGATGGTAATATGAAAGTGTTTTTTGAGGGCGTTTAACTTAGTCAGCATAACCGTCTGAAGAGGGTAGGTTTTGATGTAAAGCTCCTGGCCTTTTTGCTCAATTTGAGTGCCTCTTTTAACGGTGACGCCATCAGTGTCGAAACAAATAATTTTTATATCTTTAATATGGTCTTGGGTTAATTGACTTATAGGCTGATTGTCGGTAGCGGTCATAGAAAGATTAATCTGTAAATTTCTTAATCATATCACTTGTAAGTAAATGGGGTTTTGGAAAAAAGAGGTGGACTTGATAGAATTTGGCATGGAAGAACTGAAAAAAATAATAGTAGAGGCCGGTAAAAAAGGAAAAGTCAAAATAGAGATGAAAGATGTTGGTATGAGTCGGCCGGATAATTTTGCTTTTGGAGATTGGAGTACAAATGTGGCCATGATTTTGGCTAAGAGGGAGAAAAAGAAACCTAGGGAGATAGCGAAAAAACTGATAGCCATGATAAAAAAGCCGGATTTTGTGGAAAAAGTAGAAGTGGCCGGGGGTGGTTTTATTAATTTTTATTTAAGTCGGGAATATTTGGTTAGAGAGACAGAGAAAGTAAATTATGAGATTGAATATAAGAGACAACTATCGGAACGGGGTAAGGGTAAAACAATGGTAATCGATTATTCGGCGCCCAATATTGCCAAGCCTTTTGGTATCGGCCATTTGCGGTCGACCAACATCGGGCAGGCAATTTACAACATTTAT
>CAYQNE010000133.1:0-1696 GCA_964418875.1 uncultured Gammaproteobacteria bacterium
ACCGCCAAACCTAAAAATTCCAAGCCGGTAACCAAAATTAGCCCCAAGCCTCCCATTAAATCATCTCCCAAACCTCCCTCCAAGCCCAAAAAAACTCCACCAGTCTCCAAATCAACATCGAGTCGTGATCTGAAATTTCGTCAAAAAGTCTACCAACTAATCCAAGGTATCACCAAAAGCCCCCTTTCATCTTTTTTAGTCCGTCCCAAAGTTTTCACTTTTAACGCTCGCGACGACGGTGAAGAGATCATCTTGGTTCTTCGTCGTCACTGGTTTACCAACATCCCTTGGATAATTACCGGTATTCTAATGATTTTTGCCCCCTTCTTGCTCCTCACTTTTTCTCTTTGGAGTATTTTCCCGCCTGACTATCGTCTGATATTGGCTATTTTCTGGTATTTACTAACTTTTGCCGTCGCTTTCGAAAACTTTTTGTCTTGGTATTTTAATGTTTTCATTCTTACCGAAGAACGTGTCATCGACATCGATTTTTATAACCTTTTAGACAAAAAAATGTCAGAGGCCAAAATATCCATGATTCAAGACGTCACCTCCAAAACCAGTGGCATTTCTCAAACTCTTTTTAATTACGGCTCTGTTATCATTCAAACTGCCTCAGAGCTTCCTCTTATCAGAGTTAACAAAGTGCCCAACCCCGACTTAGTTTTACAAGTCCTCCAGCAAATGCGCTCCGAGGAAGAACAGGAGGCCATTGACGGCAGACTAAAATGATTGATTTTAATTTTATATTAAATTTGGCCAAAGAAATTTTTGCCTTTTTAGGTGGTCTCCTCTATCTCATTTTCGCTCTAGTGGTGGTCAAACAAGTTACTTCCATGTCCAAAAATGTTCACGACAAATTCAATACTATTCTCATTGTTTTTTCCTATATTCATTTCCTTCTTTCCGCCCTCCTCTTTCTCTCCACTCTTTTGCTTTTACTAACATAAATTAATGCACTTTACCTGCCGTTCTTTTATTGGCAAATCTTCTAAAGGAAATTGGTCTCAATATTGGGAAAACGAACCCGATGACCCCTTTCTGACCAGTCAACACGGTCACCTTTTTGGCCTCGTCAGTCTTGAGGCCGACTCTGATTCCGATCAAACCAGTCAACTTGGTCGTCAAATCATTACCCAAATAAACAAATCCTACTTTTCTCCCTCAGTAGAGGAAAATCCACTTCAGAAACTGCAAAATAGCCTCAATTCTGTTGTTACCGATCACAATCTAACTTCCACTACCACTATCATTACAGCTGTAATTTTCAATCAAACTCTTTATTTAGTTGTCTTCCACACTGGACACTGTATTCTTCAGCGCTCCGACAAGATAAGTCCTCTTTTGTCGGGCAAATCTGGCCAGGTCACTTTCATTTCAGGCCCTCTTCAACCAGAAGACAAACTATTTTTATCTACCGATGCCTTTTTTCAAAAAATCACTTGGTCAAAAATTAAAAATTTTTTGGCCACCGATTCTATTCAGAATATCGAGGAAGAAGTGCTGGCTTCTCTATATTCTTTTGATGACCAAACCCATCTTTCCGCCGCCATTATTCAACTTCATTCGGATCAATCCGGTGGCGCCGATGAACCCCCAAAAGAAAAAATCTCCTCCGCCACTCCTCCTGTCCCCGCCCCCTCGACCGTCTCCCCATCTCCTTGGACCCGCCTTCGTCAAAAACTATTCAAAAAAA
>CAYQNE010000134.1:0-1695 GCA_964418875.1 uncultured Gammaproteobacteria bacterium
TGGTCAACGGAACACCCCAAAAACCTTTTTCTGTGTCGGTGGCGGCGGTGGAAAAGAAGAAAGAGGGTAGTCCGAAGATGGCTGAGATGATTAAAAAATTATCGTCTTTGAAATACGGCAGACCTAAGGAGCTGGTAGAAGCGGAAATTGCCAAACGGGCCAGACTTTAGAACCTTACCATTGCTTCCAATATTTTTTTCTCCCAAATTTTTGGGTACTTCTCTAAAAGAATTCTACCAAAAACCATAGCTATCAAGTGGTCGTCGTGTTTTTCGAATATGGGAGTATACCCTGCTTTTCTTTTATTTTCTTGGTTTAAGCAATATTTAATATAATTACCGTCAGAATTGTTCATGTTCTTTTTGTGTTTTGGAAAAAATATCTCTGCCGTTTTGTATTCAACACAAAAAGCAAAAATTTCGCCGAGGTAAGAGGAAAGAGGGAGATACATCTTTAACTCTTTTTCATTATTTTTTTTCTTAAGGGAAAATCTTAAAGCAGTTTGTAAAAAAGAAACATTTTTAGCTTTGGTACAAAAATTGTGATAAATAAAGTTTCTGTAGTAGGTGTGAGCAAACTCGTGAACTATGGTGGACAGATAACTCATGTGGCTAGAATAGGCATCAAAACTATTTTTAGTTTTATGGGCATTAAGAAATGGAGTCAACAGGCTGCCACAAATGGCAAAATTGTTTCTTCTCAATTTTGGCAAATATTGATACATTTCTTTTTTCAGTAGCCCCGCCCGCCACCCAGATTGATCCTTTTGACTAAAAGAAATTTCATGTTCTACTTTTTTTAATTTCCAACCTCCCTTCTTCTGCTTCATCCACAGAAAAAGAAAATCAGAATCAAATGATAAAACGTTGGTGTCTTCAATTAAACTCTTATCCTCAAAAATGTGGTTTAATTTTTCGTCCCAGACTGTTTTAATTCCTTCTTTAATTGCTTTCAGGTCTTCTTTCGTGGCCCGATATATCCATTTCATAAATTTAGTTCAGCACCGGACGACATCTTGAAGCTGGTTGACAATTTGGCCTACAGTAAGGCCGGCAATAAGGCAAACAATTAGGGACACAGCTGGGAGAACGATGGTTTTTGTTGTCAATACTGTCGGGGTTTTGTTGACTCGTTGGACTTACTAAGATAATTTCTGGCCTTTTGGTTTTAGAATGCAGTATTTCGTTTGTAGTCATTTTGTTCTATCACTTCCTTAAAAATATTTCACAACTAACCTTTTATACTATGTCTGTATTTTATCATGCCATTGTCCGGTACGAGGGTCATAAGTACATCGACCGGTCTTGCCGTACAAATCATTAGTTTCTGCTTGAGCAAGTGGCCGACAATCTCCACATGCATAGCGATATTCACAAATGCGACAAGTTTCAATATCATCTTTACTGATTGACCATATTTTTTGTAACATGTCGCCATAAACAACATCTGTTAAATTTTGTCTTGTTTGACCGACAGTAATTTCGCTGGTGGTAATGCATGGTGAAATGTTGCCTGTGGAATCAACGGCGATTTTACCAGCCAAACAGGGATTAAAAAATTGATGATGGAGAAAATCGCCTGGGTTTGTTGTAAAAGATGGTGAGCTTGTTAATCCGAATCGGCGTTGAATAGTTTCACTATGTCAAGTACCCCATTTGTTAGACCACTTTTTCTATGAGACTTAATTTTTGATAA
>CAYQNE010000135.1:0-1689 GCA_964418875.1 uncultured Gammaproteobacteria bacterium
TCGCCAGAGGCCTGGCTTCATACACCGGCCCCGTCTGGGAATTTGAAGTTATTGATGGAAATGTTGGCTCAATTGCCGGCTGTGGTCGATACGACAATGTCATTGGTAAATACTTAAATCAACAAGACATAATTCCGGCCACCGGTGGCTCATTTGGCATCGAAAGAATCTGCGATATTATCAAAGATCAAAATATCTTTACCACTGATCAAAACATTGCTTCAACCCTGGTCACCATATTCTCCAATGAATTTGCCAATCAAAGTATAACCGCCGCCAATCTACTTAGAAAAAACAATATAAAAACACTTCTCTACCCCCAAGCCGACAAACTCAACAAACAATTTAAATACGCCAACAAAAAAAGTATTCCTTTTGTTGTCGTTATCGGCCCCGATGAAGCCAAAAACAACACCGTCACCGTTAAAAACATGCTTAGCGGCCAACAAAAAACAGTCACCGTCAACCAACTAATTTCACTGCTTGCTCCGGAGACAAAAAATTAACTCCTCTCATTTTGGCGAAATCTTTATCCCAACTAACCAGTACCCCTCCCTTCGGTAAACCACTGGCAATCAAATAATCCGCCAACTTAATTTTTGTTTCAAAATGATTCTCTAGCCCACTAACCAAATCCGTCCGGTCAACCACAACCAAATTTCTTACTTCCAAAATAGCCTCTGCCACTTTCTTCCACTTACCAAAAGACAGATCGTAATTTTTTAGCAACAAATAATGTATCTCCAAAAAAGTAATCACGCTGATATAGGGCAAAAACCTTCCCTCCTCCGCTAACAACATTATCTTCCTGGCCCACTTATATTGCTCTGGCTCATCCTTCAAAAAATACCTTAACCACACATTCGTATCCAACAAAAATTTTTTCATAAACCCGAATAATCAACTATATCCCTCTCTTTTCCCGACTCCACCCTCTTCCTTGGTTTGGCTCCCTCCAAAAAACCACCCATCTTCAAAATCAAGCTCTCTACCGGCTCAATAATTACCTTCCCCATCTTCACTCTCATATTAACTCTCCCCGGCTTTTCCCAACCCAAACTCTCTCTGATTCTCCCCGGTATATAAATTTGCCACTGGTTGGTAATATTTACTGTTTGCATATCATTATTAATAACTTATCATTAAAAACCACCCTTGTCAACCCTCACCGCTAATCATGATTTACCAATTGGCCGTATTTTTGCTATAATTTGCCCATGCGAAAAAATATCCATCCTAAATACTACACCGACTGTCAAGTCAGTTGTGCCTGTGGCAACGCCTTCACTACCGGCTCTACCATTAAAAAAATAGAAGTGGAAATCTGTTCCAAATGCCACCCTTTCTTTACCGGTACTCAAAAATTCGCCGATGTTAAAGGTAGAATCGACAAATTTAAACAAAAAGTGGCCAAAGGCCAGGCCTACACCGCCACTCAAACCGCCAAAAAGAAAAAGGTCAAAAGTAAAACTAAAAAGAAAACCAAAACCAAGAACCCCACTAAAAAATAAAAGAGATCTGTGACTAATATAGACCCCAGCACCGTCATTCTCGAATTCCATCCCGGCCCCGGCGGTCAAGAAGCCACCCTTTGGGCCGATGATCTGCTTAATATGTATGTCCGTTACGCCAACAAAGTCGGCTGGAAAATCTCCCAACTGGATGAAAACGTTATTAAAATAAAAGGTG
>CAYQNE010000136.1:0-1647 GCA_964418875.1 uncultured Gammaproteobacteria bacterium
CTCTTACAAGTGTTGTCAGGGTTAGGCGGGGCGACACGATTATAAAAATTCTCTCTTTCCACGGATTACCTTTCGATCCCGAACAAATGGCCACCCTAAATCCTTACAGAGAGAATCTTGACCAAATCTCTCCCGATCAATCTCTCGTCTTGCCTATTCCTCCAAAAACCTTCACCCATCCTTACAAAAAAATACTTTTTACCGACACCGATCATCAGAACCATGTTACCCCAATATCTCCTATTTTAGCAGGAGACCCAGCTCCTGATTTCGGAGCTGGATATGACCCAAATTATCCCTATGCCTTTTTTGGTCATACCCAGGAGAACCAGCCTGATCAAGGACCCTTTGCTCACCTAAGGCAAATGAGTCCAGGCGACAAAATCTATTTTTCTCGAACCTGGTTCGGAGACGGAAATACTGACTGGTGTTGGGGTACAATCAAACAAATTCTCCACATATCCACCGAAACAGAGCAAATTAATATTCTTGACAACCACACTAATAGTGGCTTGGTCGCCATGTTAACTTGTTTTACAGAAACACCCGATCCCGACGATCGACTTATTGTCCTTGTCAAAATTGACTCTTACCGTTCTCCGCCTCCAGCCAATTACTAGGCCATCGCCCTCTCTTTCCAACTTTTAGTCATCTTTTCAATCGCATATCTTAATACCACTCGTGGCATCTTGTCTTTTTTTCTCATTACATAGTCAAAAACCTTTTTGGGGTATACATTACTGGCCTCTTTTAGCATCCATCCATATCCTTTTCTTACCAAATCATCCTCGTCCTCCAGCAACGTATCTGCGATTTCAAATATCTTTCCCAAATATTTACTTTCTTTTCTTACCGGATAAATTAAGCTCACCGCCGCCGCCCGCCTCAACCACCGGTTTTTTGACTCTGTCCATTCATCCAGTTTTCCCAAAAACTCCGGGTACGTTGTCATAAAATACCCCATTGTGTGTGTACAAAAATCATCACAATGAGCCCAGTTTTTCACATATTTTTTCAACCACCTCTCAAAAACGCTCATGTCTTCTCTGCCAAAGTCTTTTTTCATTCGCCACGACCAATCAATTGCGATAATTCCCTCCTCGAACCATCCCGATCGCCACAACTTATCACATAACTTCCATATTTCCGCCTTATTTTCACTCTTAATCTCTCTCCAGTACTTAGCCCCGATTTTTCTGGCTTCTCCGGTTCTGACCCCATGTGGTCTGACTTCTTCCGTAAAAAAGTTTATCAACCCGTGTTTATACTTCTTATCTATCTTTGCCCCCAACTCTTTCCTTATGTTCTCAACTATTTTTATTCTCATTGCTTACCAGGTAACTCCACCGCCTCGTCATCAAGTTGGTTTAACATATCGGTCACATCATAAAAGCCGTAAATTTCATCATAGCTAGTGTAATAAGTTCTATCGGGTAACAAATCATTGTTTTCTCCAAAATACTTATTAAACAACAGTCCATAAGTGTTAATTGGCGTCATTGTTTTAGAAAATTCCTCGTAATTTCCATCTGGCAAAAAAACAGCATAAAGAATGCCACTTCTCTCCCTCACCGCTTCCTGACTGTAATTAGACTTCCAATCATCCCGTCTTCCCAAAGTAGAAGCCGGCCCATGATCCGCCTGCAA
>CAYQNE010000137.1:0-1637 GCA_964418875.1 uncultured Gammaproteobacteria bacterium
CATTACCGACAGTAGAATTGCCGAAAGAAACCTTGGTGAAATCGAGGATATGTTGCACCAAAAAGTAATAAAAAAATATGGAGAAACAAGCCACAGACTTTGGCATCGTGGTTATTCTACTCGTCCACCTAACGGCCAGTCCTTTGCTGACATAGAAGAAAAAATAACCGATTTCATAAACGAACTAAAAGAGAAATACAAGGATAAAAACCAGGGGATTGTTATATCTGCCCACGGTGGCTCTATTAGAATTTTTAGAAAAATTATCGAAAAAGTTTCTACTAAACAAGCCCTCTCTTGGGAAATTCCCAACGCCAAGTATTTTCAATACCAATTCTAAACTTTTTCTTCTATCAAGTCTTTATCCATTTCTTCCGCTTTTTCCACTCCCATCAATTTCAACACAGTCGCCGCCACATTACTCAAACCACCATTCTTTAAACTCACTTCAGTCAAACCTCCTTTTTCTCCAATCAGTGTATAAGTTACCGGGTTAAAACCGTGTGAAGCGTCAATTTCTCCATTTTCATAAAGCATATGTTCCGCATTACCATGGTCCGCCCCCAACAAGACATAACAATCGTTTTCAATCGCCTTATTCACAATTTCTCCCACACATTCATCAACCACCTCACAGGCTTTTACCACCGCATCAAATTTACCGCTATGTCCCACTAAATCAGCGTTAGCAAAATTAACCAAAATAAAATCATACTTTCCCAATTCTTCCAACACTTTATTGCACACTTCTCGAGCAGACATTTCCGGTTTTAAATCATAAGATTTTACTTCCGGACTATTTACCATTATTCTATTTTCCATTTTGTACTCTTTTTCTTTTTGCCCATTAAAAAAGAAAGTTACATGCGCATATTTTTCCGTCTCCGCCACTCTTAACTGACTTTTCCCATTTTTTGATAGATATTCACCCAGCCCATTCTTTATTTTTTCCGTCTCAAAAGCTACCGGTAAATCCCATGATTCATCGTAACGGCACATACAAACCAAAAAAGGTCCACTATTCTCTTGAAAACGATTCGGGCACATCGGCAATCTTTTCAACATGGCCACCAGCTGTCTTGACCGATCACTTCGAAAATTAAACCAAACAAAAGAATCTTCTCCTTTGACCAAAGTGGCCGTGCCTTTGTCCTCTTTAACAATGGTGGGCTCAACATAATAATCAGTTTTTACTCCTCTTCCATAGGCCGCTTTTATTGCTTCCTCTGCGGTATTTGCCTCGTATCCCTGTCCATGAACCAACATATCAAAAGCTTTTTCCGTCCTTTCCCAATTAAGATCTCTGTCCATGGCATAAAACCTACCGATCACACTTACCACTTTACCGGTTTTTATCCTCTTCATCTCTTTTTCCAGTCTCACCAAAATATCCAAAGCCGACTTTTCCGGCACATCTCTACCATCTAAGACCAAGTGTATTGAAACCTTATCTAAGCCATTTATTTTAGCTAACTCCATCAAAGCCAACAGATGATCTAAGTCCGAATGAACCCCGGCATCAGAAAATAACCCCATCAAGTGTAATGCTGAATTATTTTTTTTGCAGTTTTCAATCGCAGACAACAAACTTTTGTTCTCAAAAAAACTCTTATTTTCAATTGCCCTGTTAATTAATT
>CAYQNE010000138.1:0-1625 GCA_964418875.1 uncultured Gammaproteobacteria bacterium
CGAACCACGATTAATCGGTTCAGAGCCGATTGGCCTACCATTAGCCGACGAGGCATCGACGAACAACTATATTTTAACCTTTTTCTAGGCTCTTTTCATTTCTGCTCCGATCACTGTTTTTTGGCCATGCCCCGGTAGTACAATTGTTTTTTTTGGTAATTTAAAAATCCTCTCCAAACTTTTTTGCAAATCTTTAGCCGAACCATAACCAAAATCAGTTCTACCCACCGCCTCTTTGAACAATGTATCACCTGAAAACAGCCAATTCTGTTTTGAATAATAAAGACACACTCCTCCCGGACTATGCCCCGGTGTTTTTATAATCTTAAATTTTTCTTTCCCCAGTTTAATCTCACTTTGTTTATCTAAGTCCAAATCAATCTTTACCAAATTTGGCGTTTCCACCTTATGTCCCAAAAAAAACTCAGCCGTTTCCTGTTGCCTATTCAACAAAAACTCATCTTTAGAGCTACAGGCAAAGGGAATTTTGTAAATCAATTTTAACGCCAATACCCCCAGTACGTGATCAAAATGCCCGTGTGTAGCCATAATCATAATTGGTTTCAACCCCAATTTTTCAATTTCTTCCGATATAAACACTCCGTTGTCAGCCGCGTCAATAATCAAACAATGCTTATTTTTTTCTTCCCAAACCAGATAACAATTTGTCCCCACTTCACCCAGTTTTAATTTCTTGTATAATATAGACATATGAAAAAAATAAAAATCTTTTCTATCATATCACTTTTATCTTGTTCCTTCCTCTTGTCCGCCTGCGGTAAAAAAGACCAATCAGGCGTTAGTTTCACCGATGACGAGGAATTGGTCGAAGAATTTGCCCCTTATACCGACCAGTTGGCTGACGCTAAAATCCAAATCAGTCAGACTTTCCCTCTTAACCAAGAATTCACTGTTGATTATAAAAGTAAAGATCCGGACGCTACCGGTCAGGCCTCCTTTAAGGCTCGATCCATTAAAGGAATTGACACCGCCGGCCAAAAAACACCGGACGAAGGTAAAAAGCTTATTCTGGTTGAAATTTCCGTCATGGGAGATGAGGGCAACCAAGGTAACCCCTCCACCTTCAACCAGGTCGGCAACAACCCCTCCCCCCAGTTTGTCTTAATTGACCAGGATAAAAACAAAACATTGGTTGAAACCACTTACTACTCCGACGGTTATACCCAATCAAAAGACCTCTTCGAGCTTAGCAAAATCACCATCGACCATCAAAAATGGGTCAATACCGCCATTGTTTTCCAAATTGACACCGATCAACAGCCCAACTTAGCCTTCCGCTTTATAAATCCAGCCGGTGATCCGGAGTTCTATGACATCGAGGAATAACCCCCCTAACAAAAGACTCTTCATTGGTGGTGTTCCCTTCGAATTTCGAGAAGGCCAGCTACTTTCTCTCTTTGTCGCTTGCGGCAAGGTGATAGACGTTCGTATTATCAAAAACAAACGGGGCAACAGTCGTGGCATGGCTTATATCGAGTTCGATAATATTGAAGATGCCGTCACCGCTCAGAAAAAGTTCCACAATCACCATGTTAGTCCTGATCGAACCATTATTGTCGATTTTGCCAAACCCGATCCTTTTTTGACTCCGGCAGGCAAAGCTC
>CAYQNE010000139.1:0-1614 GCA_964418875.1 uncultured Gammaproteobacteria bacterium
ACCCCAAAAGCATCATTGACAAAATATTGACACACTTCCTTAATCGCCCCCAAAAACTCATCACTATTTTGTTTTTCCCCCGGCCAAAATCTTAAATTCTCTACAAAAACAATACTATTTGACTCAATCACCATGGCAATTTTTTCTCTGTCATCAGCCTCGTCTACAAAGACACTTTTCACCACATCGTGTCCGTTTTGCTCCAATAAAGACATCAATTCAGCATATACCGGTCGCAAAGACAAGCTTGGATCCTTCCCCTCTGGTCTGCCCCTATGACCGATTATTACTATCTTGCACTCCTTTTCCAGCAAAAGCTTTATGGTCAAAAGTGATTTTTTTAACCTGTAATTATCCAGCACACTACCATTATCCATCGGCACATCTAAATCCATTCTCAATAACACTCGACAACCGGTCGGCACTTCACTAACACTTGTCAGATTCATATTTTTCAATTTTTTTAATTCTTCTGATTTGTCTTTCTTCTGATCCAAATACAGTTTCCAAAAAAACTTTCACCAATCCTGTATTTTTACTCTCATCTACCCAATCTGCCGATAAACACAGCAAATTAATATTATCATCTTGGCCCATTTTCCTTACTTGTTTTTCATCAAAACCCAGTCCTGCCCTCGCCCCGGCCACCTTATTGGCCGCCATACACACTCCTCCTCCCGAACCGCAGATCAATATTCCCCGATCTTTCCCCCCGGTCACTTTCTCTGCTACCCTTATAGCAATATCAGGATAATCATCCCCCTTCACTTTTTTTTCACTCATATCGATAAAATCATATCCCCAATCCATCAACCTCTTGGCTATGTTCTCTTTTAGTTCATAACCCCTATGATCAGTGCCAAGGTAAATCATTGTTAAAATACTATACCATTTATGAACACTATCCTTCTCCAAAATCAAAAATTTCACTACCGAATTCACCGAAAAAAAATTAGATCACTTCGTCTTCAAATTACCTCAAAAAACTCTTTTTCTCTCTCTGCCCCCTCTCTGGCTCCAATTTTCTTAATCAATAAATTCATCAGAAAACACCAAAGATGGATTGTCAAACACGCCTCCCAATTTTCCGCCCCTTCTTCTCTAAATAGTCTTACTTCTGTTTTTATTCTTGGTCAGGAGTACCCCATAATTTTTCGTCAAAGTGGCAAAAACTCTCTTGTCATTAGTCATCAAAAACAAAATATTACGGTTTTTACCTCATCCCTGACCCAAACTCACCTCAAATCTCTTTTTCAAACTCGTCTCAAGCCATACGCCAAGAGTCTGATTATTCGCCAAATTGATGACTTCAACTCCTTGTCCAAATTCAAGTACAATCGTGTTACTGTCCGCAACCAACGCTCCCGTTTTGGTTCTTGTTCTTCCCGTGGCAATCTCAATTTTAATTGGCAAATTATCTTCTTCCCGCCGGACAAATTTCGCCACATCATCCTACATGAGTTAATTCATCTATCAGTCAAAAATCATTCCAAAAATTTTTGGCAAGCCTTGGCTCTTCAGGACCCTCACTATCGTGCCAACAATCTCTGGCTTCGTCAACAGGGGACTAAGCACTACATCATCAAACCCTAAATATCTATTTCTATCCCTACC
>CAYQNE010000140.1:0-1564 GCA_964418875.1 uncultured Gammaproteobacteria bacterium
TAAAATTAATCCCAGACGAATTTATCTTTTTGTGAGTGAAAATAATAAAGTTGCCAGAGCCTTATACGAAAAATACAATTTTAAATACGTTGCGAATGTTGGTTATCTATTCTCTGACAAAGAAAAAGAGTTAATATACATTTTAAAACTGTGACAAAATCCTGAGCTCTTCACTCCTTTCAATCGTTTGTCTCGTTGCACTCTCACAAAATTGATTAAGAAATTTTATCAATTCTGTTCGGGTCACCTAACACAGTATAGGCGGTTCACTGCATTGCATTTGTTCTCCCAAATCACTTGACTGATGTAAAATAGCTTATCAGTCGGCGACTTCACCCATACTGAAATGTTAGATAAAATAACTAATTTTTTTGACTTCTTCACAAACAAAATATCTTAGTACAATTAATTAATGAAAGTTTTTATCATTGGTCCAGGTGGGGTAGGGAAGTCAACGGTGGGAGCTATTTTAGCCAAAAAGAGAGTTAAGTGACAAAACGTGGAGGTAAAATTAGTTCTTTTTCCCTAATTATTCATCTATTCCCAATTTATTAATCGTCTGATACATTAATCTCATGAAAAAAGACACTGTAAACAATGTAAAAAAGCTATTCAAAAAAGAGGCAAAACAAGATCCGGGAAACAGAGATGGTATTGCCCAAATTGCAGTAAAAGCTGGACAATAAACAGATCTGACTTAATCAAAAAGTCACGAAAAAGACATTTCGTGGGATGGCTGATTGGAAACAGGGCCTTGGTTGAATTGGCAAAGGAATTGAAATGTTCCAGAAGAACACTAATTCGTCAATTCATTCAATTTTGGAATGAAAATCCTGAACCAAACAAAGATTGCCAATATGACGACGGAATACTGATTTGTGATGCCCTTTACTTAGAGGGCAGAAAAGGAACAGTGTTAATTGGCAGGACATTGTCCACTGTTGTTTTTTGGCTATTTGCCTCTCGGGAAAACTATTGGTCTTGGAGATTATTTTTTGGATCAATCAAAACCCCGAAGGTGATTGTCTGTGATGGTCAGAAAGGAATGTTATCGGCAGTTAAGGATGTATTTCCCCAAACAAGAATACAAAGATGCCATTTTCATGTACTACATAGAGCCAGAATGTTGTTAACCAGAAGCCCTAAAACAACAGCTGGGATAAAACTAAACTACATTATTAAAAAACTAAACAAGGTCAGAACCAGGAGACAAAAGAGGAGGTGGATCAGGAGGTTTAACAGGTGGAACAAAAAGCATGACAAATATCTTAAAGAGCGAAGTTTTGGGGTTAAGCCGAACGGTAAGCCAACCTGGTGGTATACCCACAAAAGACTAAGGGCTTGTCGAAACTTGATTAACAACGCCCTACCCCATCTCTTTACTTACATTGGCCATTATCCGGTACCAAGAACCACTAACCATGTTGAGGGAGGGATTAACTCCAGACTAAAAGAACTACTGCACCGACATAGGGGGTTATCGATTCAACAAAAGAGAATCCTTGCCTCTCATTTTCTTCAATCAAAACAGATCCAAAAACCTCCGCAAAGTGTCACTTAACCC
>CAYQNE010000141.1:0-1559 GCA_964418875.1 uncultured Gammaproteobacteria bacterium
TCTATCCCAACTGGCCAAAGTTCAAGCCAAAAAATTCTCCTGGACCAAAACCGCCAAACAAACATTAAAAATTTACCGTCGCCTCTATGATAATCGGAATTGATGCCAACGAAGCCAATGTCAAAAATCGCGTCGGAACTGGCCAATACGCCTTCCAAGTTCTGAAACATCTTCACCGGTTAGACAAAAAAAATAAATACATTGTCTACCTCAAAAAACCACCTCTCCCTGATCTACCTCTATCCCACAAAAACTGGCAATACCATATTTTCGGACCCCAAAAACTTTGGACCCGCCTAGCCTTACCCCTACATCTTTATACCGCCAAACCAAAACCTAACATCCTTTACACCTCCGGACACTATACTCCTCCATTTTGTCCTTGCCCTGTCACTCCCACCATTCACGATTTAGGCTACCTAAAATACCCCCACCAATTCACCAAAAAGGATTACCATCAACTTAAATCATGGACGGCTCAATCGATTAAAAAAGCCGGACACATCTTCACCGTCTCTAATTTTTCCAAAAAAGAAATTCAAAAAATCTACCATGTTCCCGCCGACAAAATCACCCTTGCTCCCAATGGAGTAGGGGATCCACCCAAAAATTTACCCTCCTCCTCCATTCACTCTCCCTATTTCTTATACCTGGGCACTCTCAAGCCCAACAAAAACATTCCTTTTTTAATTAAATCTTTTGCCCAATTCATCACCACTCATCCAAATTACAAACTGGTCATCGCCGGTAAAAAAGGTTGGCTGTTTGACCAAATTTTCGCCCTGGTCAAAACACTCAAGCTGGAAAAACAGGTAATCTTTACCGGTTTTGTCAATAATTCCAAAAAATGGTCACTTTACAAAAACGCCACCGCCCTGGTCATTCCCAGCCTTTACGAAGGTTTCGGCCGCCCTGCCATTGAAGCCATGAAAGTCGATTGCCCGGTTATCGCCAGTCATATCCCCCCCCTAAAAGAAGTGGTCGGAAAAGCCGGTTTATTTATTGATCCTAAAAACCAAAAAACTTTAGTCTCCGCCATGAATCAAATTCTCCAACCTCCAGTCAGAAAAAAACTCATCCAGCTCGGCCACACTCAAACTAAAAAATATACCTGGACCTTTACCGTCAAAACCATCATCGCCACTCTCGAAACCCAATAACCTCATTTACCTGTCCTCTCTTCTCCTCTATAATTAACCCATGCAGGACAAAAACAGACAAAATCTCGACTCATCACAAGTATTTCAAAAAGTCATTACCCGCATAAAAACCATTCTTTTGGAATTCTGGCTGATGATTTTACGTTGGGTGGGGCACATTCCTTTTCACTCCATCCGCAAATTCTTCTACATTCTGTCGGGTCTAAACATGCCATGGGACTCCACCATCCATATGTGGGCCAACTTCTTCAACCCCACCAATATCACCATCGGCCACGACACTATCATCGGCGATCATTGTTTTCTCGACGGTCGGGCTCCTCTCACTATCGGTAACCATGTTGGCATCGCCAGTCAAGTATTAATCTACAACGATCAACACAACATTCACTCCAAAGA
>CAYQNE010000142.1:0-1559 GCA_964418875.1 uncultured Gammaproteobacteria bacterium
TTGGTGTGTAGATCTCGGTGGTCGCCGTATCATTAAAAAAAAAAAAAAGAAAAAGGCAAAATCACCACAAAAACGACGAAAACAAATATTTTAATCTTTTAGACATAATCAGCCCCTACAAAAACATTAACCACATCTTCATTTTCCTCCAACATTAAGACCAAATCACCCAATTTTTCTGCCTCACTTTCTGACAACTCCTTTGGCATCTTAATTCTCATGGTTGGCTCGGCCCTCCCCAAATTCAAACCCATCCCCTTCATTTTTTTCACCACCTCATCCAATTTATCTACCTCCACCAACACCAATCCCTCTCCAAAACCTATCACCCCCATGTCAATTAACTCCAATTGCACCTCATCACTCAAACCGTCCGTTTCTACCTCCCCTACCCTATCAAACTGAAACTTAACCGAACCAGTCTCAGCCAAACTACCGCCAAATTTCCGAAAAATGGTCTTAATCTCAGATAAAATCCGATTCCTATTATCCGTCTCCACCTCCACCAAAATCGGCACCGAAAAACAACCGAATCCTTCCAATAACAAACTCACCAAACCATCTTTTTTTTCCTCCAGGCGAGCCAATAATCGAACCATATTTTCCTTCGGCATATTTGCTTGTCTGGCCTTTTCCATAGCCGAACGCAACATTGAATTGGTCTCCGGATTAACATTCCCCCCTCCTTGCCTGACTGCCACCATTATTTCTTTGGCACATCTGGTAAAAAGCTGGCTTCTCTTTTTGTCCACTGCCGCCTTACGATTCTTAATATTTGACCATTTAGAATGTCCTGACATATCCACTATAGTTTATCATCTCGGCCATAGCCTCACCAATATAAACCTCCACCTCAAAGTCAGCCAAAGCCCTGTCTTCCACCTGCTCACAGTCAAAAAGAGAGCTCAACACTTGCCACCCATAACTTTTATCCGAACCCTCACCATAGGATAATCGGCACTTTCCCACCTCATCAGCCGCCCCCCCTACCCCCATCACCGAAAAACCGGCCCACGACAATCTCTCGGCCACAAACCCAGCCAAACCTTCATTTTCAGTGGTATTAAGTATTATTAATCTCAAATCTTCATTTAAAAGTCGACTATCGGCAAAATCTCTCACCATCACTTCGTTCAAAAGCAACACCTCATCCCCCAACACCCCGCTCATAGCCTCTTCCTTAAAAATCATCTGATCTCGCCGATAAACAAAATTCAACCAAGACCACCACCCCATATTAGGGCATAAAACTCTACTTCTATCCCAAGAAAAATCATCCAAAAACACCACCTTATCTGCCAAAAACCCCAAATTATAATAAAAAATCTCATCAGCCAAATCCCGCTTATCCTCCTGATCAAGTAACTTTTTTATTTTATCAGCCCCATACCAATCCAATCCCCCCGGTAACCACAATTCCACCCCGTCTGTCAGTATCATGCTGTTCACCATCCCCCTGTCAAAACTTATTGATACAATCCCCACTCCATCACCCCAACCCACCCCCCTTCTATAATCCCCTCCTCCTAACCACAATCTCGTTTTCTCTCTACCACACC
>CAYQNE010000143.1:0-1542 GCA_964418875.1 uncultured Gammaproteobacteria bacterium
AATTAATTTGAGTAAATTAAATTTATTTTTTCAACCCCAAGCTCTTGATTATTTTAGTATACCTGTCTTTGTTGTGGTCCATAAGGTGGCGAAGTAAGCGACGACGTTTAGCAATTTTACTTAAAATTCCTCTTTTGGCGGGAGAGTCGTGCTTATTTTCGCTTAAGTGTTGTTGGAGTTTGGCAATTTCTTCACCCAGGATGGCTATTTGAATTTCGGGAGAACCGGTATCACCTTTAGCTTGGGCGTATTTTTTAACGATTTGAGTTTTTTCTTCTGTGGTTAGGGCCATAGTGTCAGGCTGTTATCGGTTAATAAATAGTTTTGGAATGGCGACCAAAATACCGATAAAAGTCAGTGGAGAATTATAGCACAGATTAAGTGGTGGGCAAAGGGAAGGCTTGGCCGGGTTGGAATTTGGTGGCGGGAGCAGATTCTACCAAGCCGATGGGGGTGGGGGTGGCTCCGATGCTCGCCGTTGGCTCGAGCGGAGTACCTACGGTAGGGGTGGGGGTGGCTGAGGCAGGAGAAAGAGGAGGTAAACCAACCTGAGTGGCTCGAAGACAGAGAGCGGCGGCGGAAAAACTTTCGGGAGAAACATTAATAGAAAAGGATTGGGTAGAAACACGCAATCCAATCAGTAAATTTTTAGCGGAATCGGGTCCCAGTTTATAACCAAGAAGAGGCAGTAAAAATGAAAAAATCTCGCAAAAAGGGGCGTCTTTATCGACCAGAGAAGCCTTGGCCCAAGGTTTGTTGGCGGCCACCGAAGAAATGAAAATCCAGTTGCCCCGATTGACAATATGACTGTTTTGGCCCAATTTGGTCTCGTCCCCCAACATAAAACAAACATCGGCACCGGATGATTGATTGTTGATGGATATTTTGGTGGTATCTACCTGAGGAGAATTAGGCTTGGTTTTGACCACTAAATTGAGACGCTGATTATTATCGTTGTAGGAAACTTGATCGATGTTGTCCAGGGGGTAATCGAGAGTGATGGTAAGGTCGTTATCCGAATAGGTATCGGTCAAAAACTGAAGACCGGAAAGTTTAGAATAATTTTGATCGGTTTTCTGAGGACAATAGACACTGACATTAAGGCCATTTTTTTGGAGAGTTAAGGCTAGGGCCAAAGAAGCGGCAATGGAATCGACCGAAAGGTTGGGACTGACAATCACCGCCGATTTGGCGGCTGATAAAAGATTTTTGATGGGAGAAACTTGGTAGTTTTTCATATTTGGCCTGCTTCCAAATTGATTGGGACTACTATTATTATTTTGATTGGATTGAAATAGACTAGACCTGGTGGCCATTGTTATTTCTCCTTAGTCTTGTAATAGGATATTATAACATCGTCCAGATGGAAGTCAATGTGAGGCTTAAAAGTGGCTCCACATTCAACCCCTTTTTTTACCTTATCGACCTCTTGTTTGCCTTGACGCAGGGTATCTATTTTACTGTCTTTAACAATCTCCTCCCCTCTTTTGAGATGAATGGTATCGCCATGAGATAGTTGACCCTGAGTGCATTTGACTCCGG